>NZ_JBIAUK010000026.1:0-116596 GCF_042892775.1 Streptomyces sp. NPDC001717
GCCATCATCCTCATCCTCGTCGTCGGCATCGCCATCGACCTCCTCATCTTCAGCCCCGCCGAACGCCGGGTCCTGCGCAGCCGCGGCCTCCTGGTGAAGAGCTAGTCATGGCTCCCGCTCAGGCTCCCGCCCTGCTCGTCATAGCCCACGGCAGCCGCGATCCGCGGCACGCGCAGACCGTGCACGCCCTGACCCGGCTCGTCCGTTCGCTGCGCCCGGGGCTGCGGGTGGAGACGGCCTTCCTGGACTTCGACGGCCCCTCGGTGGGGCAGACCCTGGCCTCGCTCTACCTCTCGGGCGTACGCGACGTGGTGGCGCTCCCGCTGCTGCTGACCCGCGCCTTCCACGCCAAGTCGGACGTCCCCGCGGTGCTGGCCGAGTCCACGGACCGGCTGCCGGGGCTGTCCGTGCGGGTGGCCGACGTCCTCGGCCCGTCCCCGCTCCTGCTCGAAGCCCTGGAGCGCCGGCTCACCGAAGCCGGCCTCACCCCGGCGGACCGCTCCACCACCGCGGTGGTGCTCGCGTCCGCCGGATCCTCAGACCCGGAGGCGATCGCAGCGATCGCTGAAACCGCGCGGGAGTGGCGGCGTACCGGTTGGTGCGCCGTGCGGCCTGCGTTCGCCTCCGCTGCCCTTCCCCGTACGGAGGACGCCGTACGGGCCCTGCGCGCCGAGGGCTTCGCCCGCGTGGCCGTCGCCCCGTACGTCATCGCCCCGGGCCGGCTGCCGGACCGCATCGCCGCCGGCGCGGAGGCCGCGGGTGCGGACGTGCTGGCCGGGGTCCTGGGCGAGGCCCCGGAACTGGCCCGCCTGCTGCTGCTCCGCTACGACGGGGCCGCAGCGGCCGCGCCGACCCGCCTCCCGGCGCTGACCGCCTGATCCGGGCTCCACCAGCGGCTTTAAACCGCCGTGGAGTTATGCCCAAAAGATCACTGTCCGTATCGTGGACGGTTCGGATCCAATGGGGCTCGGCGCCTGGTCAGGCCCGCCGACCGTCGGCGGCGATCCCAGTGCGCGGAAAGGGAACCCCTCATGATCCGCACCCGCTACGCCGCCGCTCTGGCCACGCTGGCCGTCACGGCCCTCGGCATCAGCGCGAGCCCCGCCTCCGCGGCGCCCGGCGACACGGTCAACATGTGCTCCAGCACGCTCACCCCGGACGGCTGGGTGGACGTCCAGTGGTGGAACAGCGGCGGTTGCGGCTCGGGCTTCAACCCCAACAGCAAGCAGATCAAGGACCTCCGGGGCTACCCGGTCGGCACCCAGGTCAACGCCTGCGCCTCCACGTGGCCCCCGGCCGGCTGGACCATCGTCAGCTCCTACTACTCCAGCGGCTGCCGCTACTCGGCCGTCCCCAGCTTCAACGCCAACACCTGGACCCTCAAGCGCACCTCCTGACCGACGGCCAGGCGCCGCGGCCGGGAGTCAGCTCCGGGCCGCGGCCTCGTCCGCGAGGGCGGTCAGGTCCGCGATGGTCATCGCGCCCGGCGGGAGCGACTCGCGGGCGAAGATGTTCGCCGCGTGCCGCAGTACGTCGTTCACGGGGGTCGGCACCCCGTGCAGGCGGCCCAGCAGCGAGATCTCCCCGTTGAGGTAGTCCGCCTCCACCGACCCGGTGCCCCGCGCCAGGCTCTGCCAGGACGACCCGCCCCGGACCCCGGCCGGCTGGACGACCTTGCCGTCGCGCGCGGCGGACTGCTCCGCTTCCGAGGCGTACGCGATGCCCGCGGCCGCGAAGGCGGCCTTCCCCTCCCGGACGGCCCTCAGCAGCAGCGCGGCCTTCGCCGGCTCCGGCTCGGGTCCCGTCGTCGCCTGGATCGCGTTGCCGAGGTTCCCCAACAGCTTCGCGTGCTTCCACCGCATCACGTCCTCGACCACCGGCGCCTCGAAGCCCGCCTTCCCGAGGTCGGCCGCGACCGCACGCACCGTCCGGTCCGCGGGGCCGCCCGCCGCCGGGCCCAGGTGCAGGATGCCGGTCAGCGGCGCGCACAGCGCCGAGACGACGCCCGGCTCCAGGAAGGTGGACGGCAGCCACACGCACACCCCGTACACACGCGCGAAGCGCCGCAGCGCGAGGCGTTCGCTCTCCACGCCGTTCTGCGCGCACAGTACCGGGAGTCGCTGCGCGGCCGTGCCGCCGCCCGCGACCTCCGCGTCGCCCCACGCGTCGAGCGCGGCGATCGCGTCCTGGGTCTTCACGGTCAGCAGCAGCACGTCGTCGGGGCGCAGTTCGCCCAGCTCGGCCGGGGCCGTGACCACCGGGAGCCGGTGCACCCGCTCCCCGTCGGCGGTCGTGAGCCGCAGCCCGTCGGCCCTCAGGGCCTCCGCGTGGGCGCCGCGCGCGACGAGGACCACCTCGCCGCCCGCTTCCGCGAGCCGTCCGCCGATGGTGGCGCCCACCGCGCCCGCTCCGATGATGATGTAGCGCATGGGAGGAGCCTGGCACACCCGGCCCTCTGGGTTACGGTCGGGGCATGGCGAACGAGACGTTCATACTCGGCGGCGACCTTCCCCTGCGGCGGCTGGGCTTCGGCACGGGCGGCCTGGTGGGCCCCGGCTACTGGGGGCCGCGCGCCGGCCGCGCCGAGGCCCACGCGCTGCTGCGGACGGCGGTCGAGCGCGGGGTCACCCTCATCGACACCGCCGACAACTACGGCCCCGACCTGGCCGAGGAACTGATCGCCGAGGCCCTTCACCCGTACGGGGAGCGGCTCGTCGTCGCCACGAAGGGCGGGGTGGTGCGCACCGGCCCCGATCAGTGGCACGTGGCGGGCAGCCCGGAGCAGTTGCGCCGGCAGTGCGAGGCGAGCCTGCGGCGGCTTCGGCTGGAACGCATCGACCTCTACCAGCTGCACCGGTTCGATCCGGCCGTGCCGATGGCCGAACAGCTGGGTGTGCTCGGCGCGTTGCGGGCGGAGGGCAAGATACGGCACATCGGTCTGGACACCGTCACCGCGGAGGAACTCCGCCTGGCGCTGGAGTCGGTGCCGATCGCCTCGGTGCAGAACGCCTACAACCTGCTGAACCGCATGTCGGCGGAGGTCCTCGCGGTGTGCGAGGCGAACGGGATCGCCTTCCTCCCGTACTACCCGCTGGGCAGCGGCTCCCTGACCCGGGAGAGCGCGGCGGCCGTCACCTCGGTGGCCGCTGCCCACGGGGCGGGCCCGGGTCAGATCGCCCTGGCGTGGCTGCTGCACCACTCCCCCGTGCTGTGCCCGACGCCGGGCACCGGTTCGCCGGCGCACCTGGCGGAGAACCTGGACGCGGCGACGATCCGCCTCACGGCGCAGGAACTGGAACTGCTGGACTCCCTCGGCTAGCCAGTGCTCTGGCCGGAAAGGTTTGCCGACTCACGGCGTCCGGTGCGGTGCATCGCAAGGCGGAGGGCCACGGCTCGTACGGGACGTACTTGCGTGGCCCGACAACGCGGCGAGGTGCCGTGCCGGGCGTCGTGAGGCGGTGAACCTTTCCGGTCAGAGCACTAGGCGTCCTCCTGGCGGTCCGACAGGCCGTAGACGGTGCAGGGGCGGTCGAGGATCGTGTCCTCGCGCAGGGGCGTGAACCCGAGGCGCCGGGCGACGGCGGCGGAGCCGGTGTTGCCGGGATGGATCATCGCGGTGATCTGCTCGAGCCCCAGGGTCCCGAAGCCCCATGCGAGCACCGCCCGCGCCGCTTCGGTGGCGTAGCCCCGCCCCCAGTGTTCGCGGGCGAAGGTCCAGCCGATCTCGGTCTCGTCGAACTGCTCCCACCAGAACAGCCCGGAGCGTCCGATCGCCTCGCCGGTGCTGAGCAGTTCGACGGCGCACAGTCCGTGACCGCGCTCGTCCCACTGCCGCCGTATCGCCCGCAGGCGCGCCGCGGCCTGCTCCGGCGTGTAGGCGCCGACGAACCGGTTGACCTCTTCGTCGGCGTGGAGACGCACCCACCAGTCGGTGTCCGCTTCGGTGAGCGGGCGCAGCCGGAGGCGTTCTGTGGTGATCATTTCGCTCGTTCCTGAAGGCCGGTCAGTTCGACGAGTTTGACGACGGTGTTCCAGTTGCGGGTCGTGGCGTCCAGGCCCTTGAGGAGGGAGGGCTTGTGCAGGGCCACGCCCAGTTCGGAGCGGCCCAGCCCGTTGGGGGCGTAGAGGTAGATGACGCGGTCGCCGAGCCGGTACTCCTCCGGGAGGTACGCGGACGCGTCGATCGCGGCGAAGCGGTCCGCGCCGGGGTCCTCGGAGAGGAAGGTGGCGTGGAGCTGCTTCCCCTCCAGCTCGGCGGCCGGGAACGGGCAGGCCTCGGCTACGGCGCGCAGGTAGTCCCCGTCGACCACCAGGCAGGCCACGGGGAAGCCGAAGTGCTCCTCGATGGCCGCCTCCAGCTCCCGGGCGAGTGCGGTCGGTTCCTCGCGCGTGCTGCCGAAGACGGCGTTGCCGCTCTGCAGGTACGTCGCCACGTCCGCGTGCCCGAGCCCCTCCAGCACGGAGCGCAGCTCGGCCATCGGGACCTTCTTCTTCCCGCCGACATTGATGCCGCGCAGCAGCGCCGCGTATTTCTTCGCCTTCGCCATGGGGGCAGCGTAGGCCCCGACTACGACAACGCGCGCTGCGGCAGCTCGGCTTCGATGAGGTCGGCGGCCCGCCGGGTGCCGCCCTCGCCGGTCATCGCCGCACGGACGGCTTCGGCGCGGACGGCGACCTCGGGGTCGGCGAGGAGTCCGAGCACGGCCTCCCGGAGCGTCGCCGCGTCCGCCCGTTCCATGGGGACGTGCCGGGCCACGCCGAGGGCTTCCAGCACGTCGGCGTTGCCGAACTGGTCGACGGCCTGCGGGACGGCGACCATCGGGGTGGCGGTGGCGAGGCCCTCCTGGCTGCCGCCGGCGCCGGCGTGGGTGATGAAGGCGTCGGCCTGGCGCAGGATGTCGAGCTGGGGGACCCAGCGGTGCACTTCGACGTTGGCCGGGACCGGGCCCACCTCGGCCTCGTCGGTGAACTTGCCGATCTGCAGGACGACGTGCCAGTCGGGCAGGTCCCCGAAGGCTTCCACGCACGCGCGGTAGAAGGCGGGCTGCTTGGTGAAGGTGGAGCCCAGGGAGACCAGCAGGACCTTCCGGCCCTCGGCGGCGGCCGGCCTGCGCCACGTGCCCTGCGTGGCGGAACGCTCGCCCTGGCAGGTGCCGACGAAGGTGTACACGGTTTCGTCGACGCGGTCCGCGTGCGGCTGGAGCGCCTTGGGGATGAGGACGAGGCTGCGGCGCGGGCGCCCCTGGAAGCGGTCGACCTGGTCACCGAGCCCGTTCTCGGTCAGCCACGCGGCGAACCGGGCGTAGTACGCCTTTCCGCGCTCGGACGCCTTCAGCGCGGCGAACATCGGCTCGGCCACCTCTTCCTCGTACCCCTCCCAGGCGACCAGGTTCGGGGAGAGGGACACGGCGGGGACGCCCCAGCGGTGGGCCAGGACGGGCGCCGGGTAGGAGGTGATGTCGTGGAGGACCAGGTCCGGCTCGTCGCCCGCGAAGGCGTCGGCGAGTTGCGGGAGGGCCTGGACGGCGTCGTGCAGGAAGGGTTCGAGGTGGTCGATGAGTTCGGTGCCCCAGGCCTCGGGGTCGTCGTCGGTGGGGAGGGTGGAGGCGTAGATCACGGGGGTGGCGCCGGTCTGCGCGACCTCGTCGGCTAAGGCGGCGGGGATGGCGTAGCTGACGCGGTGGCCCCGGGCGACGAGTTCCCGGATCACTTCGATGCTCGGGTTCACGTGCCCGTGGGCGGCGATGGAGAACATGGCGATGTGCGCGGGCTCGGTGGTCGAGGTCATGCCCCTCACCATAACGAGACGATACGTCTCGTGCAACCTGGAATGCGGGGTGCCCGGTGATCCGGATGGGAGACTGGGCGCATTGCCGACGAGCCGGATGCGGAGGACCACATGGACGAGGCGCGGGCCAGGGACGTACTGGCCGCCGCGGGCCTGGACGGCGGCGGCCGGGGCGGCGCCGCGCTGCTCTCCTTCGGGGAGAACGCGGTGTTCGCGGTCGGCGACCTGGTCGTGAAGGTGGGCCGGGAGGCGGCCCTGCTGGAGCGCGCCGAGCGGGAGTTGGCGGTGGCGGGCTGGTTCGCCGAGTACGGGGTCCCGGCGGTGCGCGCGGCCGAGCCGAAGCCCCGGCTGGTGGACGGGCACCCGCTGACCCTGTGGCACCGGCTCCCGGACGCGGTGCGGCCGGCCGGCCCCGAGGACCTGGCGGCACTGCTGCGACTGCTCCACGCCCTGCCCGCGGCGCCGTTCGAACTGCCCGCGCGGGACCTGCTGGGCGGGGTCGAGCGGTGGCTGCGGCTGGCCGGCGGGGCCGTCGACCCGGCGGACGCCGCGTACCTGCGGGCGCGCCGCGACGCCTACGCCGGCGAGGTCGCGGCCCTGACCCCGCGCCTGCCCCGGGGGCCGATCCACGGCGACGCCCTGCCCCGCAACGTCCACGTGGGCCCGGACGGCCCGGTCCTGGTCGACCTGGAGACGGTGTCGACCGATCTGCGCGAGCACGACCTGGTGGTGATGGCCCTCCAGCGCGACCGGTACGGCCTGCCCGACGGGGCGTACGAGACCTTCGTGGCGACCTACGGGTGGGACGTCCGCGACTGGGAGGGCTGCGCGGTCCTGCGCGGCGCCCGGGAGACGGCCAGTTGCGCCTGGGTCTCCCAGCACGCCCCCGCCAACCCGAAGGCCCTGGCCGAATTCCGCCGCCGGGTGGCCTCGCTGCGGGCCGGCGATCGGGAAACCCGCTGGCATTCCTTCTGAGCGCCGCCTATCAAAGGATCATGCGCTTTCCCGTCACCGTCCACCGGCCCCGGCTCGGCCCGCGGGAGTTCACGGTGATCCGCCCCGCCCGCCCGCCGGAGCACGCCCTGCTCGTCGAGGACGACCGGTTCCTCAATGCGTACGTCGACCGGCCCGCGGCGGGCCTCATCGGCGGCCTGTGGGGCCTGGCCGCCACGTCGCCGCGCGCCCTGGTCCACGTGCCGCTGCGGCGCGCCGGCGATTCGGGGGACGCCGGGGCGCGCCGGCTCGACCTGGTCCTGCTGCACCACTCGCTCCAGTTCGCGCCCTCGCGGTGGAAGGAACTGCGGGGACGGCTCGGGGCGGGCCACCGCCGCACCGTCACGGTCTGCACCGACCGGCCCGAGATCGACTGGGAAGCCCTGCACCACGCGGAGAACCGCGACCTGTTCCACCAGCACGTCCACGCCGAGACGCTGTTCGTTACGGGCAGTGCGAGGGCGTTCCGGGAAACCGCCGGCCACTTCCACGACGTGGCCGCCCATGGCCCCGGCCACACCGCCGACAACCGGCACTACTGCGCGCAGCTGGGCCACGGCGACGACAGCGCCCGGGACATCCACATCGAGTACAGCGACGCCTGGGCCGGGGAAGCGGCGCCCCGGTAGCCCCGCCGCGAGCGCGTCGCGACCGGCGTGCGACCATCACGCACCGGAACCAAAGGTTCCGGTGCGGGGTCGCGGCCACGGCCCGCCCCGCCCCCCGTCACGCGAGAAGCCGGCACCACCATGGACCACACTTCCCCGCCCGGCCTCTGGGAAGGCGCGGCGCTCCTGGCCAGGGCCGTCAGCGCACTGGCCGTGGGCGCGTGCGTCATCCGGCACATCCGTGCGGTCCGCTCCCGCGACGCCCGGCGGATCCGTCGGTCGGAGCCCTCGTTCGAGCTGCCCGTGCTCCTCGCCACACTGCTCGGCTTCGCGGCCGGTGTGCTGCTCACGGATCGCCGGGTGTCGCTGGACCGGGACACGGCGGAGGCCCTGTGCATGCCGCTCTTCGCCGGTGCGGCGACCCAGGTGCTGATGGACGGGCGGCGCCACGGCCGGCGCACCGCCGCAGTGACGGCCCTGCTGGTCGCGACGGCACTCGCGGGCGTCGGCTGACACGTCCTAGGAGCCGCTCGCGCTCCTCGCCGCGGCGCGCCGCTCCCACTCGCGGCCGATGCTCCGGATCAGCGCCGGATACACGCCCAGGTAGCGGAAGGGCTTGATGCCCAGCATGTACAGGGAGCCGAGACGCCCGTTGGGCTTGACCAGGACGGCCATCTGGCCGCGGTGGCCGCCGGATCCGTCCGGGACCCAGCCGATGTGCATCACCCCGTGCACGGTCCGGTTGGCCGTCTCCGCCGCCCACTCGTCACGGGTGAGGTAGACGGAGGTGAACGGAACCGACTTGGTGTCCGGGCCCCGGGGGCCCTCGCGGAGGTCGGCCGGGAGCCGGTCGCGCAGCGTCGGCACCCGGGCGCCGATGCCGTCGGAGGGCTTGTCCCAGCCCAGCAGGGCGCCGATCTTCCAGCGGAGCGCGAAGAGCGCGCGGCCGACGAGGGAAGGGACCGGGTCACCCTCGCCGTTCGCGAACTGGTCAACGAGCAGGGCCAGGTCGTCCGGTCCGCCCGGTGTCGGCAGTTCCCAGACGTCCTCGACGTGGAAGTCGCCCGCGATCTCGTGGATCCGCCAGGGGCGGGAGGTGTGCGCGGTCTTCGGGAGTCTCACGAGCAAGCTCCTGTCTATACGATGCCGTATAGAAGAAGGCTAGCACCCGTCTATACGGTGGCGTATAGACCAGTGGAACGTGAGGGGAGACACACCGTGGGCGTGACCCGCACACCACGCGGCAAGTGGATCGAGGAGGGCCTGCGGGCGCTCGCCGCCGGCGGGCCCGAGGCCGTCCGGATCGAGGTGCTGGCGCAGGCGCTCGGCGTGAGCAAGGGCGGGTTCTACGGCTACTTCCAGGGCCGGGGGGCGCTGCTCGACGAGATGCTCGACACCTGGGAACGCGCGGTCACCGAGGCGGTGATCGAGCAGGTCGAGAGCGGCGGCGGGGATGCCAGGGCCCGGCTGGCGCGGCTGTTCACGCTCGTCGCCGAGATCGGCGACGGCCCGGCGACGGGCGTGCCGCTCGACCTCGCGATCCGCGACTGGGCCCGGCGCGACGAACACGTCGCGGAGCGGCTGCGCCGTGTCGACAACCGGCGCATGGACTACCTGCGCTCGCTGTTCGGCGAATTCTGCCCCGACGAGGACGACGTCGAGGTCCGCTGCATGCTGACCTTCTCCGTGCGGCTCGGCAGTTACGTCGTCGCCGCCGACCACGGCACCCGCACCCGCGCGGAGGTCATGGACCTCACCACGCACTGGCTCCTGCGCTGACCCGCCGTCACCGGCTCAGACCCGGTACGGCACCACGGGCCAGGCCCGCTCCACGACCGCCTCGGGATCCGAGGTGCGCCGCAGGTAGCTCTGCAGGGAGGCCGCCTGCTCCGCCGCCGCGCGGACCTGGAGGTCGTGCAGGTCCGCCAGCCCCACCGAGCCTATGGCGGCGTGCCGCGCCCCCATCCTCCGGGCCGCGCCGGCCGCGGCCAGCGCGTCCGCCACCGCGTCGTGCGCGGCGTCGAGCGTGACCCCGTAGTGCTCGCAGAGGGCCTGGAGGGTCCGGCGGCCCTTGCGGTAGCGGTCGGCGTGCTTGTCCAGGACGAGCGGGTCGATGACCGGAGCGGGCCGGCCCGCCAGCCGCCGGCCGAGCGGTACGAGCCCGTGGCGGCGGCACTCGCGGTCCAGCAGGGACAGGTCGTACCGCGCGTTCATCACGACGAGCGGGGTGCCCTCGGCCAGCTCCTGCGCGAGCGCCCCCGTTATCTCCTCGACCGCCGGCGCGGCCGGCGATCCGTTCGCCCGGGCGTGCTCCGTGGAGATCCCGTGGATCGCCGAGGCCTGCTCCGGGATGGGCACCCCCGGATCGAGCAGCCACGTCCGCTTCCGCGAGACCCTTCCGTCCGGCTCCGTCGTGACGACCGCGGCCGTGACGATCCGGTCGTTCTCGATGTCGGTCCCCGTGGTCTCCAGGTCGAAGGCCACCATCGGCCCGCTGACCCAGCTCATCCCCGATCCCCCCATGTCGTGCCCCTCCCCCGTACGCCTTCTTTCAACGGCTTTCAGCCTGCCACGCCCCACTGACAAGCCGTCTCCCGGGTCCGGGGCGGGGGCACGGGACGGGGTCAGGACACCGGCCGGGAGTCCTCCCACACCGCTTCGAACTCCTCCCGGTACGTCGTGAACAGCCCGTGGTCCGCGTCCTTGGGGACGCCCCGGCCTCCGCCGCGCAGCACCAGGACCGGGGCCTCCATGCCGCGGGCGCGGCGCAGGTAGGACTGGACGACCGCGATGCCCGAGGACTGGCCCTCCACCAGGTAGGCCGTGAAGCGGGGGGTCTCGTCGAAGACGTGGATCTCGAAGCGCGAGGGGTCGCCCAGGCCCGCCCGGACGCGCCGGACGTGCAGGATGTTCATCTCCACCGAGCGGCTCAGCTCGCCCTTGCGCAGCCCCAGCTCCCGCTCGCGCCGCTTGATCGCGCTGCTCGCCGGGTTCAGGAACAGCAGCCGCACCCGGCAGCCGGCTTCCGTGAGCCGGACGAGTCTTCGGCCGGAGAAGTTCTGCACGAGCAGGTTGAGGCCTATGCCGATGGCGTCGAGCCGCCGCGCGCCCCCGAAGAGGTCCTCCGCGGGGAGCTGGCGCTGGAGGCGCACCCGGTCGGGGTGGACGGAGACCACGTCCGCGTACCGGTCGCCCACCAGGTCCTCGACCGCGTCGATCGGCAGCCGGTCGGCGCCCGGCGAGCCCGCGCCGCCGCCCAGGACGTCGAGGAGCCGCGCCGAGGCCCGTTCCGCCTGCTCCAGCACGGCGCGCGACAGCGCCCGGTTGCGGGAGACCACGTTGCGCGTGACCTCCAGCTCGTCCAGGGCCAGCTCGATCTCGCGGCGGTCGTCGAAGTACGGCTCGAAGCACGGCCAGTGTTGGACCATCAGTTCCCGCAGCTGGGGCAGCGTCAGGAAGCTGAGCACGTTGTCGTCGGCCGGGTCGAGCAGGTAGCCCTTGCGCCGGCTGACCTCCCGCACGGCCACGGCCCGCTGCACCCACTCCTGCCCGGCGGGGCCCGCGGCCGCGACCACCCAGTCGTCCTCGCCGTGCACCGGCTCGTAGATCGGCCGCAGCACCGCCCCGACCACCGACCGCAGCCGCTGTTCGATCAGGTTCAGCCAGATGTACGCACGACCCGCCCGCTGCGCCCGCGTACGGACCTCGCTCCAGGCCTCCGCGCCCCAGTCCAGTTCGGCGCCGGCCCGCAGGCTCCCGGCCGCCTGCGGGGCCAGGGACACCGCCGCGGCCGCCGTACCGCCGGGGGCCGCGCCCACGGCGTCCGCCGGGCCACCCTCGTGACCGCTGTCACCAGGGGGCAGCTCCAGACCTCCCGAGCTCACCCGTGCACCGCCTTCTGCGTCTGGACGCCCGTCTCCAGTGATCACGGAAGGGTACTCCGCGCGCGCGGCCCACTGCAGCCCGATGAGCCTTACACCGGTTGTCCGTTGACCCATTATCCGATGCGCAGACAGTCCGCTGACCCGCATATCAGGTCTGCGGGTCACCCGGTAGGACCCCGGCCAAGTCCCCGTGTGGGGCCCCTCTTTCGGGGAAGATCTGGCAGTGACGTGGTCCACGCCGGATCAGCTCCGCAGAATGACGGGAAGAGTCGTTATCCATGCAAGTCTGGCCTGGACAGGCGTATCCGCTCGGCGCCACTTACGACGGCGCCGGCACCAACTTCGCGGTCTACTCCGAGGCAGCCCGGCGCATCGAGCTGTGCCTCCTGCACGACGACGGTTCGGAGACGGCCGTCGAGCTGCGCGAGACGGACGCCTTCGTCCGGCACGCGTACCTGCCGGGCGTGATGCCGGGCCAGCGGTACGGCTTCCGCGTGCACGGCCCGTACGAGCCCGAGCGCGGCCTGCGCTGCAACGCGTCGAAGCTGCTCCTCGACCCGTACGCGCGTGCGATCAGCGGCAGCGTCGACTGGGGCGAGCAGGTGTACGGCTACCACTTCGGCCGGCCCGACTCGCGCAACGACCTCGACTCCGCCCCGCACACCATGAGCTCGGTCGTGGTGAACCCGTACTTCGACTGGGCCAACGACCGACCGCCGCGCCACGAGTACCACCACACCGTGCTGTACGAGGCCCACGTCAAGGGCCTCACCATGCGCCACCCCGATCTGCCGGACGAACTGCGCGGCACCTACGGGGCGCTCGCCCACCCGGCGGTCATCGGGCACCTGGCCAAGCTCGGGGTGACGGCGCTGGAGCTGATGCCGGTGCACCAGTTCGTCAACGACCACCGGCTGGTCGACGACGGGCTGAGCAACTACTGGGGCTACAACACGATCGGCTTCTTCGCCCCGCACAACGGTTACGCCTCGGGTGACCGCGGCCAGCAGGTGCTGGAGTTCAAGTCGGCGGTGCGGGCCCTGCACGAGGCCGGGATCGAGGTGATCCTCGACGTGGTCTACAACCACACCGCCGAGGGCAACCACCTGGGCCCGACGCTGTCCTTCCGCGGGCTGGACAACGCCTCGTACTACCGGCTGACGGAGGACCCGCGGCACTACATGGACACCACGGGCACCGGGAACTCCCTGCTGATGCGCTCCCCGCACGTGCTCCAGTTGATCATGGACTCGTTGCGCTACTGGGTCACCGAGATGCACGTGGACGGCTTCCGCTTCGACCTGGCGGCCACCCTGGCCCGGCAGTTCCACGAGGTGGACCGGCTGTCCTCGTTCTTCGACCTGGTCCAGCAGGACCCGGTGGTCAGCCAGGTGAAGCTGATCGCCGAGCCGTGGGACCTGGGCGAGGGCGGCTACCAGGTGGGCAACTTCCCGCCGCTGTGGACCGAGTGGAACGGCAAGTACCGCGACACCGTACGGGACCTGTGGCGCGGGCAGCCCCGCACGCTGGCGGAGTTCGCGGGGCGCCTGACCGGCTCCTCGGACCTCTACCAGGACGACGGGCGGCGTCCGCTGGCCTCGATCAACTTCGCCACCTGCCACGACGGTTTCACCCTGCACGACCTGGTCTCCTACAACGAGAAGCACAACGAGGCCAACCGGGAGGGCAACCGGGACGGCGAGACCCACAACCGGTCGTGGAACTGCGGGGTGGAGGGCCCCACCGAGGACATCGAGGTGCTGGAGCTGCGCGAGCGGCAGATGCGCAACTTCATCGCCACGCTGATGCTGTCGCAGGGCGTGCCGATGCTCAGCCACGGCGACGAGTTCGCCCGCACCCAGGGCGGCAACAACAACGCGTACTGCCAGGACAACGAACTGTCCTGGGTGGACTGGCCGGTGCCGGGCAAACCGGCGCCCGCGCTGCTGGAGTTCACCCGCCAGATGGTGTGGCTGCGGCGGGACCACCCGGTGTTCCGGCGCCGTCGGTTCTTCCACGGGCGGCCGGTGGAGGGGACCCACGACGAGCTGTCGGACATCGCGTGGTTCACCGCGCACGGCGAGGTGATGCGGGCCCGCGACTGGCAGGCGCAGAGCACCCGCGCACTGACCGTGTTCCTCAACGGGGAGGCGATCTCCGAGCCGGGCACGCGCGGCGAGCGGATCACCGACGACTCGTTCCTGCTGATGTTCAACTGTGGAGCGGACGCCCAGGAGTTCACCCTGCCGGCCGGGCACGGTGACCAGTGGCGCCTGGTGGTGGACACCGCCCGGGAGCAGGTGCCGCCACCCGGCACCGGGCCGCAGTTCGCGGCCGGGGACCGGGTGACGCTGACCGGCCGGAGCCTGGTGGTGCTTCAGCGACCGGCGTAGCCGGGGGCGGCGCCGGGGGCGGCGCCGGCGCCCGACGTGTCACCGGCCCCTCGCGGCCCGGGGGCCGCGGGCGTACCGTCCTCGCGGTCCGGGTCCGCAGGTCCCGGCACCGTCCGGCCGCGACCGGCGGGCACCCGGGTGCCCAGGGCGATCACCAGGGCGAGCGCGGTCGCCCCCACGGACACCGCGAAGGCGCCGGAGGGTCCGTACCACTCGGCCAGCCGGCCCGACAGGGCCAGGGCGATCGCCTGGCCCGCCACCAGCGAGCTGGTCGCGAAGGCCATCGACTCGGCGAGCCGGGCCGGCTCCACGTGCCGCTCGGTGAGCGCGAACGCGGTGATCAGGTGGGGTGCGACGGCCGCGCCGAGGAGGGTCACGATCAGGTACAGCCCCCACAGGCTGCCGGTGAACAGCAACGGCGCGGAGAGCAGCAGGGCGGCCGCGGTGGCCACCCGCCAACGCAGCCGGAGCCCGAAACGGGCGGGCAGCGCGCCCAGGGAGAGCCCGACCGCGGCACTGACCACGCCATTGGCGGCGTACACGATGCCCGCCTGGCCGGGCACCCCCAACTCCTCGGTGAGCGAGGCGATCCCGGCCTGGAGGCCGCCGAACATGGCGCCCTGGAGGAAGAGCGAGCCGCGCACGGAGTACACCACCCCGGCGGGCCGGGCCCGGCGCACTCCCTCGGCGCGTTCGGGCGCGGGGCCCCCGGCCACTGCGGCGGCGGTCGGGTGCAGGGCGAAGGCGGTGCCGAAGACGGCGACCAGCGCGGCCGCGCCGCCGAGGGCGACGGCGGGATGGGCGACGAGCGCGGCCAGTCCGACCAGGGCGGGACCGATGACGAACGAGACCTCGTCCATGGTCCCCTCGATGGAGTGGACGGCCCCGATGACGCCCTCGTCGGCCTTCGCGCGGTGCACGAGGGCGACGGAGCGGGTCCGGGCGAGCGGCCCGATCAGCGGGACGGAGGCACCGGTGACGGCGCCGATCACGGCGAGCGGGACGGTGCCGAGCCCGCCGAGGGCACCGACGACGAGCCCGGTGGTCGCGACGGCGTTGACGGCGGCCGCGGCGAGCACGACGGGCCGCTGTCCGCGGCGGTCGGCGAGCCGACCCAGGACCGGCCCGAAGAGCACCTGCCCGGCGGACAGCACGCCACCGACGATTCCCGCCGTGGCGAGGGAGCCACTGGTCTCCGCCACCAGCAGGACGCTCCCGAACTGGGACATCGCGACGGGCAGCCGGGCGAGGAAGGAGAAGAGCGGCAGGAGGGGCCCGGTCAGGGCGATGACTCTTCGATAGGTGTCGACGGTTGAAACCACCCGAGTCACGCTAAGCGGGCGCGGTCACCCGTATGCATTGGGCCATGGCACGGAATCCGGCTGGCTGGGTACGTACGTTCTCATGAGCCAGCCGCCGTCAGACATCCGATCGGAATCCGGTGCCCCGAAAGCCGTCACCGCCACGCCGCCGACCTCGACCTACCGGCTCCAGCTGCGGCCCGAGTTCCCCTTCGCGGCGGCCGAGGAGGCCGTGCCGTACCTCGCCTCGCTCGGCGTGTCGCACCTGCACCTCTCCCCCGTGCTGGAGGCCGTGCCCGGCTCCGCGCACGGGTACGACGTCACCGACCACTCCCGGGTGCGGGCCGAGCTCGGGGGCGAGGCCGGGTTGCGCTCGCTGGGCGCGGTCGCCCGGGCGCACGGGCTCGGTCTGGTGCTCGACATCGTCCCGAACCACATGGCGGTACCGACGCCGCTGCGACTGAACCGGCCCCTGTGGGAGGTGCTGCGGGAGGGGCCGCACTCCCCGTACGCGCGCTGGTTCGACATCGACTGGGAGGCGGGCGGCGGGCAGCTGCTGCTACCGGTGCTCGCGGGACCGGCGGAGCCCGGCACGCTGGAGGTCGCCGGGGAGGTGCTGCGCTGCGGGGAGCACGAGTTCCCGCTGCGGGAGGGGACGGCCGCACTGCCGCCGGCCGAGCTGCTGGCCGCGCAGTGGTACCGGCCGGCCTGGTGGCGGGAAGCCCGCACCTCGCTCAACTACCGCCGTTTCTTCACCATTTCCGAGCTGATCGGGGTCCGGGTCGAGGACCCCGAGGTGTTCACGGCCACCCACGCGAAGGTGCTGGAGCTCGTCCGGGACGGGCTCGTGGAGGGGCTGCGGATCGACCACGTCGACGGACTCGCGGACCCGGAGGGCTACCTGCGCAGGCTGCGGGCGGCGGTGGGCGGCGGATGCTGGGTGGTGGTGGAGAAGATCCTGGCCCGCGACGAGCGGCTGCCGTCCGGCTGGCCGGTGGCCGGGACCACCGGCTACGACGCGCTGCACCGGGTGGACGGGGTGTTCACGGATCCCGCAGGCGCCGCGGAACTGGTCGGCCGGTACCGCGAGTTGACGAGCTCACCCGACTGGGAACGGATGGCCGGGGCCTGCGCGCGGGAGGTGCTGACCGGCGACCTGGCCGCCGAACTGGCGGCGCTGGAGCGCCGGGCGGGCTCGGAGCTGGCGGACGCCGTGCGGGAGCTGCTCGTCGCCTACCCCGTGTACCGGCCGTACCCCGGGGATCCGGAGCCGGCTCCGGCAGCGACGCTGGAGCGGGCCGCCGCGGTGGCGGGTGCCGTGGCGGGTGCGGATGCGGTGGACGGCGTACGGGAGCTGCTGGCGCGGGACCCCGCCTTCGCGGCCCGCTTCGCCCAGACCTCGGCGGCCCTGCGCGCCAAGTCCCTGGAGGACCGGGCCTTCTACCGGTACGCGCCGCTGCTGTCGGCGACCGAGGTCGGCGGGGATCCGGGACGCCCGGCGGTGCCGGTGGCGGAGTTCCACGCGTACTGCGCCGAGCTGGAGCGGGAGTGGCCGGGCTCGGGGACGGTGCTGTCCACGCACGACACGAAGCGCAGCGCGGACGTCCGCGCCCGGATCTCCGTGCTGTCCCAGGCGCCGGCCGCGGCGGACCCGCCCGTCGCCGGACCCGACGCCCAGCTGTCGTGGGTGGCCCGGCAGACCGCGCTGGGCCTGGGGCCGGTGCCGGATGCCGCGCCCCGGCTGGCGGAGGCCCTGCTCAAGGCGGTCCGGGAAGCCGGGCTGCACACCAGTTGGACCGAACGGGACGAGGCCTACGAGGCGGGCGTCGCCGGGTACGCCCCGGCCGACGCGGACCTTCCGCCGGAGCTCGCGGAGGCCGCCCGGGCCAACCTGCTCGGGATGGCGCTGCTACACCTGACGATGCCGGGGGTGCCGGAGGTCTACCAGGGCGCGGAGACGGAGTACCGGGCGCTGGTAGACCCCGACAACCGGCGCCCGGTCGTGTTCCCGCGGGAGGCGCTGGCCCGGCTCGACAGGGGGGCCGCGGCCGTCGGCCCCGCCGAGGAGAAGCTGGCCCTCACCTCCGCCCTGCTGCGCCTGCGCCGCACCCGCCCCCACCTCTTCACCGGCTACACCCCGCTGGCGGCCCGGGGGCCGGCGGCGGAGCACTGCCTGGCCTTCGCCCGCTCGTCCGGCCTCGTGGCGGTCGCCACCCGCCTCTCGCACCGGCTGGCCGGGGCGGGGGGCTGGCGCGGCACGGTACTGCCGCTGCCGCCGGGTCGGTGGACGCCCTTGCCCACCGGGGGCCCGCCCGCCTCCCACACGGGCGAGGCACCCCTGTCCGCCCTCCTGTCCACCCAACCGGCGACAGCCCTCGTCCGCACGGATTAACCGCGGACCGGGACGGGGCCCACCTCACCCCTACGGCGCTCCGCGCCCGCGCCTCAAACGCCGGCGGGGCTGTATTCGGCCGCTGCCGGCCCCGCCGGCGTTTGAGGCGCGGGGTCCCGGGCGGTGCCCTGGGTCTTTGCGCCGCCAGGCGATTCCAGCCCGTCCGGCGTTTGAGGACCGGGGTCCGGGGCGGAGCCCCGGGTCTTTCAGCCCCGCCGGCGTTTGAGGCGCGGGTCCGGGCAGAGCCCGGGGAACGGTGGAAGGGCGGGTAGGGGACCCGCTCCGCGCAGCGGCACCCCGTTCCCGGGCCGCAGGGTGGGCCGGCGGGGTCGGGTGTGCGCCGGGGCACCTCCTCGGGCGTCGAACCGGGTGCGGCACCGGTCAGCGGAACGGGTTTCGTTCGACGCCCTGCGGGGGCGCCCCGCCGCACACCCGACCCCGCCGGCGCGGGAGTGCCAAGGGGGGGCCGCCCCCGCCGAGCACCGGCGTTCGACGCGCCGCCGCACCCGACCCCGACGGCACGGGGCCCGCCGCCCGCGGTAGCGCGCGGCCCCGGCGGAACCCGGGCGCCCGCTTCGGCGGCGTCACCGCGGCTTGGGAAGGGGCCTTGGCCAGGGGTTTCACCGAGGGAAGTTCGGGACGCGCGGAGCAGTAGGCGGGCGCCCCGGCGGGCATGGCATCACTTGTGACCCTCCTCAGTGACACGCGCTACCCCACACCACACGAACTCGCCCTCACCGCAAGGGCCCTGGCCGACGAACACCCGGGCGACGCCCGGATCCGCCGGGCCGGTACATCCCGGGCCGGGCAGCCGCTCTGGGTACTGTCCCTCGCGCCGACGGGGCACGACGGCGGCCGGGGCGTGCTCGTCGTCGCCGGAGCCCACGCCAACGAGCCCGTCGGCGGGGCCACCGCGCTGGCCCTGGCGCGGCGGCTGCTCCGCGAGCCCGCGCCCCGGGTCGGCTGCGGCTGGCACTTCCTGCTCTGCGCCGACCCCGACGGGGCGGCCCTGCACCGCACGCCCCGCCCCTACTCGCTCCTCGACTACCACCGCAGCTTCTACCGGCCTCCCGGGCCCGAACAGCCCGAGTGGGCGCCGTCTTTACTGCCTCCGGACCGGCTGCCGCCCGAGACCCTGGCCCTGACCGCGCTCATCGACGAACTCCGTCCCGTGCTCCAGGTCTCCCTGCACGCGACGGACCTCGGGGGCTCCTGGGTTCAGCTCACGCGGGACATACCCGGTCTCGCGGAGCCCTTCGGCAAATCGGCCGCCGAGCTGCGCATCCCCGTGGAGAACGGAGCCTCGGACGCCGCCGGCTGGCCCTCCCCCGGGCCGGGCATCTTCGTGATCCCGGAGCCGGGGAGCGCGGCCGCCGGGGCCTTCCACCCGGAGGACACGCGGCTCAGCACCTGGTACCACGCGCATCGGTACGAGGGCACCACCGCCATCGTCGAGGTCCCCATGTGGGCCTCCGACCTGGTGGGCGATCCGGCGCCGCACCCCGACCCGCGCGGCGCCCTGCGGCTGCTGGCCGGCCGGCTCACCGCGGACGCCGGGCCCGTCGCCCGGGCCCGGGAGGGGGCCGCTGCCGGGGCCGACGCGACGGCCGGGGCCCTGCTGCGCGCCGTGGACTGGACCCTCTCGCTGATCCCCCGGATCGCCGCGGAGTGGACCGGCTCCGGTGCGCCCGCGGAGGCCACCGTCGCGTACATCGCCAGCATCGACGCCTTCGGGCGGCGCCTGTCGCTGCGCGCCGCCGCGATGCTGCTGAGGGTGCTGCGCGCGCAGGGCCATCCGGCGGCGCCCGGCTTGGACCGGCTGGTCACGGGGTGGTGCGAGGAGTTCTCGGCGCGCTTCGGGGCCCGCTGGGTGCCGGTGGCCACGCAGGTGGAGCACCAGTCCCGTACGGTCCTGGCTGCGTACGAACGCCTCGTGGCGGCCGGGCGGTAGCCCGTGCTCAGGCTCCGGCGGGCTCCGTCGGCAGCGCGTACCGGCGCTTGGGCCGGCCGGTGGCGCCGAGCCGGTCGTAGAAGCGGATGGCGCCCTCGTTCCAGTCGGGGGTCTGCCATTCGACGTGGTCGAGGCCGAGCTCTCGGGCCAGGCCCCGCACCGCGTCCATCAGCGCGGCTCCGAGACCGTGCCCGCGGGCCTCCTCCGCGAGGTAGAGGCAGTCCATGTGGAGGTAGTGGCGGCCGTCCCAGAAGGCGAACTCGGTCGAGCAGGCGGCGTATCCGGCGACCTCGCCGTCCGGGGTCTCGGCGAGGAGCACCCACAGCCGGGCGTCCTCGGCGAAGAGCTGCGGGCCGAGCCGTTCGGCGAGCCCCGGCGGGCGCGGGTCGGACTTCTCGTAGGCGACGTGTTCGTGGATCAGCTCGACCAGACGCGGCAGGTCGGCGGGGCGTGCCCGGCGGACGACGGGGGTGGGGTGCGGTTCCATGGCGCCCATGCTGCCTCAGGGGTGGACGGGAGTTCGACGACCTAGCCCGCCGAGAGGCGGAAGGCCATCTTCCCGAAGCTGATCTGGTCCCCGGCGCGCACCAGCGCGGAGCCGGTGACCCGGATCCCGTTGACCGTGGTCCCGTTGGTCGAGCCGAGGTCGCGCACCACCCACACCCCGCCCTGGATGCAGAGTTCGGCGTGCACGCGGGACACCGTCTCGTGGCTGAGCCGCAGGCCGTTGCCCGGGTCCCGGCCGATCCTCAGGGGCATCGAGCTCGGGTGCGGGAGCAGCAGTTTGGGGAGCTTCTCGGCCGCCCAGGCGCGCCGGACGCCGACGCTCACGGCGGAGGCCCGTCCGACCCAGCCGAACAGTCGACGGGTCCATCCGCTTTCGGCGGTGCCCGCCCTGGTCTGGAGATCGGCGGTGAGGACGGCGAGGTCCTCGGAGCGACGGGCGACCAGGGCGAGTTCCATCCGGCGCAGGAACGTGTCGTGGGACAGCTTCCCGAGGGCCGCACCCTCCCGGAGCTGGCCCAGCGCCCGGTCACGCTCGGCATCGGAGAGCCGTGGCACGGGGTAGGCGGGGAACTCGAAACTCGACGTCACAGGGTGATTGTCGGCCCGTCGGGGGCGGAGTGTCCAGAACTCCCCCGCCGCGCCCGGAATGATGGGCAGGATACACATGCTGGACACCGCCGGAGACGAGGGGACCCGTCCGTGCAGTTCGAGGTGTGGGCACCACTGACAGGTCGTGTCGCCTTGCGACTCGACGACGCGACCTACGACATGACGCGCGATCCGAGCCGCGACGGCTGGTGGACGGTCGAGGCGCCCGCCGGGGACGGCAGCCGGTACGGGTTCCTGCTGGACGCCGAAGCCGTCCCGCGGCCCGACCCCCGGGGCCGGCGGCTGCCGGACGGCCCCGACGGGCTGTCGGCGGTGGTGGACTTCGCGACCCTCGCCGCCCCGGCGCCGGCGCCGCCGCCCCGCACCCGGCTCCAGGACGCCGTCCTGTACGAGCTCCACGTCGGCACCTTCACCCCCGAGGGCACCTTCGACGCCGCCGCCGACCGGCTCGGCCACCTCACCGACCTCGGCGTCACGCACGTGGAGCTGATGCCGGTGTGCTCCTTCCCCGGCCGGCACGGCTGGGGGTACGACGGGGTCGCGCCGTGGTCGGTGCACGAGCCGTACGGCGGCCCCGCCGGGCTGGCCCGGTTCACGCAGGCGGCGCACGCGGCCGGGTTGGGCGTGGTGCTGGACGTGGTCCACAACCACCTCGGCCCCTCCGGCAACCACCTCCCCGCCTTCGGTCCGTACTTCACCGACACGCACCACACCCCGTGGGGCGCGGCCGTGAACCTGGACGCGTCCGGCTCCGACGAGGTGCGCGCGTACCTCCTGGGCAGTGCGCTGGCCTGGCTGCGCGACTACGGGATCGACGGACTGCGGCTGGACGCGGTGCACGCGCTCGCCGACGGGCGCGCCCTGACCTTCCTGGAGGAACTCGGTGCGGCCGTGGACGAGTTGGCGGCGGACACCGGGCGGCCGTTGTTCCTGATCGCCGAGTCGGACCGGTGCGATCCGCGCACCGTCACCCCGCGCGCCGACGGGGGGTTGGGGCTGCACGCCCAGTGGAACGACGACTTCCACCACGCCCTGCACTGCGCGCTGACCGGTGAATCCCAGGCGTACTACGGCGACTTCGCCGAGGCCCCGCTCGCCGCGCTCGCCAAGACCATGACCCGGGTCTTCTTCCACGACGGCACCTGGTCCTCCTTCCGGGGCCGCACCCACGGGCGGCCGGTGGAGCGGCGCCGGACGCCGGCGCACCGGTTCCTCGGCTACACGCAGACCCACGACCAGATCGGCAACCGGGCTCTCGGAGACCGGCTTTCCGCCTCGCTCTCCCCCGGCCTGCTGGCGTGCGCCGCGACGGTGGCGCTGACCGGGCCGTTCGTACCGATGCTGTTCATGGGCGAGGAGTGGGGGGCCGGGACCCCCTGGCAGTACTTCACCGACCATCCCGACCCGGAGCTCGCCGAGGCCGTACGGGCGGGACGGCGGCGGGAGTTCGCGGCGCACGGCTGGAAGGCGGAGGAGATCCCGGACCCGCAGGACCCGGCCACCCGGGACCGCTCCCGCCTGGACTGGGCGGAGCCCGGACAGGGCGCGCACGCCCGCCTGCTGGCCTGGTACCGCACCCTGGTCACGCTCCGCCGCACCCACCCGGACCTCCGCGACCCGGACCTGGCCGCGGTCCGGGTCGCGTACGACGAGGAGCGGCGCTGGCTCACCTTCCGGCGCGGGGACGTCCGGGTGACGGTGAACCTGTCCCCCGAGCCGGTGACGATCGCGCTCGGCCGCAACGGGGTGCGGGTGCTGGCCGCCTGGGAGCCCGTCGAACACCCGGGCGCGGACGGGCGGATCCACGTACCGGGCGAATCGGCCGTCGTGCTGGGGCCGTGACCGCTACTCGACGATCGCGAGTTCGCGCGGGGCGTTGTTGAGGCGGCGCCCGCCGGCCTCGGTGACGGTCACGATGTCCTCGATGCGGACGCCGAAGCGTCCGGGCAGGTAGACGCCCGGCTCCACGGAGAAGCACATGCCGGGGACGAGCGGCTGCTCCTCGCCCTCGACCATGTACGGGGGTTCGTGGGTGGTGACGCCGATGCCGTGGCCGGTGCGGTGGATGAAGCGGTCCCCGTAGCCGAATTCGGTGATCACGGCGCGGGCCGCCCGGTCCACGTCCTGGCAGGAGACCCCGGGGCGGACCGCCGCGAAGCCGGCCTGCTGGGCCTCGCGGACGATGTCGTGCACGCGCTGCTCCTCAGGGGTCGGTTCGCCCACGTGGACGGTGCGGGAGATGTCGGAGCCGTAGCCGTGGCGCAGGCCGCCGAAGTCGAGGACGACCATGTCCCCGCGCCGGATGACCCGTTCGCCGGCCTCGTGGTGCGGGTTGGCGCCGTTGGGGCCGGAGCCGACGACGGTGAAGTCGACCTGGGAGTGGCCGTGGGCACGGAGCAGGGCGGCTAGGTCCTCGGCGACGTCGGTCTCCCGGCGGCCCGCGAACGGGACGTGGAGGATCTGCTCGTAGGCGGCGTCGGCGGCCTCGCCCGCCGCCGCGAGCCGCTCCAGTTCCCGTTCGTCCTTCACGGCGCGGAGCATGGGCAGGGCGTCGGTGAGCGGCACGTAGGAGCTGGCCGGCAACTCCCTCTGGAGGCCGAGGAGATGCAGGGCCCAGGTGTTGTCGCTGACCCCGAAGCGGCCGGCGACGTCCAGCAGCGGGGCGGCCACGGCGTACGGGTTCTTCCCGTCGGCCCAGTCCCGCAGGGTCAGTGCGGGGGCGCCGGCCGCCTTGGCCGCGTCGGGGGCCTCCAGGGCGGGCACGACGAGGACCGGGTCGTGTCCGGCGGCCAGGACGAGGAGGGTCAGCCGCTCGGTCTCGGCGGTGGGGCGGTAGCCGGTGAGGTGGGCGAGGTCGGGCCCGGGGGCGATGAGCAGCCCGGCGAGTCCCGCGTCGGCGGCGGTCTGCGCGGCGGAGGCCATCCGGGCGGCGTAGTCGTCGGCCGTGAAGGGTGCCGCGTCTGGGGATGTGGCGTCACGTGTCATACGGGCGATCCTGCCGTGAGGCGCCCGGCGAGCGCAGCGGCCGCGCCGGTCGGGCTGCCGGGCGAGAGCAGCTCCGTACGGTGCACGAGGCGGGGTGCGGACACGGGTACGGCGACCCCCGCGCCGGCGGCCTCGGCGACGCGGCGGGGCAGCAGTACGAGGCCGTGACCGGCGGCGGCGAGGGCGCAGAGCCCGTGCAGGTCGGTGCCGTCGTAGCGCAGGGAGGCCACGCGGGCGGAGTTCAGCGGCGGGGTGCACAGGCCGGGGGCGTCGAGCCAGCGCGCGTCGACGAGGTCGTCCAGCCGCAGGGAGGCCCGGCCGGCGAGGGGGTGTCCGGCGGGCAGCAGCACGGCGACCTCCTCCTCGTCGACGCCGGTCACCGTGAGCGGGGCCACGTCGGGCAGTCTCAGCGGGTCGCTCGGCGCGGCCGGTCCGTCGACGAGCCCCAGGTCGCAGCCGCCGGTGGCGACGGCCGCGGGCACCTCGGCCGGGGGCACGACCCTGAGGGTGACGCCGGTGGCGGGCAGCGCCGCGAGCAGCCGCGGCCCGACGGCGAGGGGGGACACGGCGAGGGTGACCCGCCCGGGCGGGGCGGCGGCCAGCCGCAGCACGTCGGCCCGCGCGGCGTCGAGCCGCAGCAGCAGCGGCCCGGCGTGCTCCAGCAGCCGCGCGCCCGCAGGGGTCGGCGCGACGGGCCGCCGGCCGAGCAGCTCGGTCCGCAGGTCGGCCTCCAGGCCGGCGATGTGCTGGGAGACGGCGGACTGGGTGTAGCCGAGCTCCCGGGCGGCGGCGGAGAAGGAGCCCAGCCGGACGACGGCGACGAAGGTACGGAGGAGGTGCGGATCCATGGCCCCAGCATGCCGTTCCCCTGCGGGGCGCCCGGCCTGGCCACCTCCGCGCCCGGGGGTGCCGCTGCGCGGAGCCGGTCCCCTACCCGCCCTTCCTCCGTTCCCCGGGCTCCACCCGGACCCCGGTCCTCAAACGCCGGACGGGCTGAAAGACCCCGGGGCTCCGCCCCGGACCCCGCGCCTCGAACGCCGGCGAGGCTGCGAACGGTCGGGCCAGGGTTATCAGCGGTGCTTATCGAGCGTGCAGGAATGATCGTTGGCGGTGAAGTGGGGGCCCGCCGCAAGATGATCCGCATGACCACCGCACAGACCGCGCGGATCGCCCTCGTCGGCGACCGCTCACCGCACGTGAAGTCCCACACCCGCATCCCGCTGCTGCTCGACGCCCTCGCCGCTCGCGACGGCCTCGTGCTCGACGCCTACTGGATCCCCACCGGCGAGGCCGGGGCCCTGCGCGGGTTCGACGCGGTGTGGGTGCTGCCCGGCAGTCCCTACGCCAGCGAGGCCGGGGTGCTGGCCGCGATCAGGGTGGCCCGGGAGGAGGGCATCCCCTTCCTCGGGACCTGCGGCGGCTTCCAGCACACGCTGCTGGAGTACGCCCGCACGGTCTGCGGCCTCGCCGACGCCGCGCACGCCGAGAACGACCCCGAGGCGGCGGACCCGCTGATCACGCCGCTCGCCTGTTCGCTCGTGGGCCACCAGGGCCTCGTGCGCGCCGAGCCCGGCTCGCTCGCCGAGTCCGCGCTCGGCGCGGAGCGCTCGACGGAGCACTACCACTGCAACTACGGCCCCGAGCCCCGCCACCTGCCCACCCTCGCCGCGCACGGGCTGCGCCTGTCGGGGCACGACGAGGACGGACAGGTGCGCATCGCCGAGCTGCCCGGGCACCCCTTCTTCCTGGCGACCCTGTTCCAGCCGGAGCTGCACGGGGACGGGACCGTGCCGCACCCGATCGTCCGGGCCCTCGCCGCGGCCGCTGTGACCCACGCCACCACCGCCCGCCGGGTCGCCGCCCTGGCGGAATAACGGGTCGCAGGACCACCCCGCCGATCGGCTATGCTGTGCATGCACGTCGAACGGGTGGTCCGCCGCCCTTCGTGGTGGGTGTAGCTCAGTTGGTAGAGCACCTGGTTGTGGTCCAGGTGGCCGCGGGTTCAAGTCCCGTCACTCACCCTGTTGGTCCCGTGAGGGGTACGAGGTTTCCTCGTACCCCTCACGGGCGTTTCCGCCGTCGGATCGGGGGCTACGCCCTCAGGAAGGCCTCGACCTCCGTGGCGAAGGCCACCGGGGTCTCGTGCGGCGGGTAGTGGCCGGAGCCCGGGATCGTGACGATCCGGCAGTTCGGGTACCAGGTCTGCCACGTGGCCCGCATCACGTCGGCGGTGAGCGCGAGGTCGTACTCCCCGACCAGGACCAGCACCGGGACGGTGTTCCCCTTCACCGCGGAGGACAGGTCGAGCGGCTGCCAGCTCGCGAGGTAGCCGGCGAAGGCCTCGGGGCGGGAGATGCTCAGGGAGTGCTCGACCATGCCGTCGAGCCAGTGGCGGCTCGCGCGGTTGCCGGTGACCAGGTCGAGGATGGTCCGGCGCTTGGCCGGGTCCTCGGCGGCACCGTAGAAGAGGGCGTGGGTCGCGTCGTCCATCTCGTACGGGGCGGCCGGCACCGGCGTGAGCCCGATGAGCTTCTCGACCCGCTCGGGGGCGCGTACCAGGACCTGCTGGATCGCCTTGCCGCCCATGGAGTGGCCGAGGAGGGAGAAGGTGTCCCAGCCGAGCTGGTCGGCCAGTTCCAGGACGTCGTCGGCGATCTCGGCGAGGGTGTGGCGGCCGGACACGTCCCGGCGCTCGCCGTAGCCCCGGTAGTCGAGGAAGGCGTACGAGAACTCCTCCGGGTCCAGGTAGTCCAGTACGGAGCCCCAGTTCGCGGAGGTCCCGAACCAGTCGTGCAGCACGATGACGCGTACGGGTCCGGTACCGATCCTGCGGTGGGCGATGGCCATGCGTTCTCCCTCGGTGACGGTGGTGGGGTCTGCCGACGCCGTACTGTCTGCCCACCCGGCTTACGATCACACCGTGCCGACGAAACCGCCCCGCAAGCCGCTGGTCATGGGGGACTTCTCGCGGGCCGACGGGGCCCGCCACCCCCACCACCCCACGAGCTACGAGATCACCGACCAGGCGGAGATCCGCGAGGTGCGGGCCGTCCGGCGGATCGGGCGCCGGCGGGCCGCCGCGGCGGCCGCCAAGGGCGTCGAATTCTGCTCGTGCGGGAATCCCGACGCGGACACGCACCCCACCCCCGAGTCGAATCTCCTGATCGACCCCCTCTCCCCCGAGGGCATCCCGGCCCGCCACCGCGCCCGGTGGGTGGCCGCGGCGCCCGAGGGGCTGCGGGAGTACGCCGCCGCGCTGGCCGGGGGCCGGGAGGACCCGGTGCCGCCGCGCGGGGTGCCGTCGGCCGTCGTGTTCGGCTGGCTGGGCGCCGTACGGCCGGAGCCCCGTGACGCCGCGTGGCTGCTCGCCGAGCGGGGCCCCTGGCGGCTGCTGGCCGGGGTCGCGACGGAGGAGCTGGCCTGGGCGGTGCGCGAGACGGACCGGGCGGGCCTGGAGGGCGCCGTGCGGTTCTTCGCGAGCGAGGAGTTCACCACCCGCCACCCCAAGCGCCGCCGGGTCCCCGACACCGCCCGCGACCTGCTGCTCCGCCACGCGCGCGGCCACCGCCCCAAGGACCTCCCGGTCCTGGAGCGGCGGCTGCTGCGCGCGGCGGAGGACCGGATCAGACGGTCTTGAGCGCCGGGTCGGAGACGCCCGGGGCGCCCGTCTCCACGTGGCCCGCGAAGCGGCGCAGGAAGGTGGCGTCCGCGTCGGAGACGACCGTGACGTCGTACCAGCGGCCCGTCGCGCCCAGGTCCGCCGTGTACTCGGCCGTGCCGCCGGCCGCGACCCGCAGGGTCTGGGTCGCTCCGTTGTAGGCGTTGGTCACCTTGAGGTTGACCGCCGCCGAACCGGAGTTGGTCAGGGTCAGCTTCAGGTTCCCGCCGGCACCGTCGTGGCGGGCCGTGACCTCGGGGCCGGCCTTCTTCGCCGGGCCCTTCCAGGTGCGCAGGAAGCCGTTGGGGCCCCAGACGGTGAGGTTGATCTGGTTGCCGGTGGAGCTGCTCGTGGACCAGGTGTCGGAGAGGGTCTTGCCCGCCTCGACGGTGTAGGGCCAGGGGCCGTCCGTGCGGTTGCCCGAGGTGCTGTGGAAGTGGGCGCCGAGGGTCGGGCCGGAGGAGAAGGTCAGGGTGAACTTGCCGGTGGAGGTGGTGGCGCGGCCGTCCACGTACGGGCTGTAGCCCAGCGCGCGGGTCGGCTTGGACCCGGCCTCCTGCTTCGGCAGCGTGCCCGTGGCCGGCGGGACCGGGTGGTAGGACGGGTGCGCGTTGTGGTCCGGCGGGAGGTAGGCGTCCGTCGACGGGAGCGACGCGGGGGTCGCGTCCGCCTTGGTGAA
The DNA here is from genome assembly GCF_042892775.1 of Streptomyces sp. NPDC001717. Classification (NCBI taxonomy): domain Bacteria; kingdom Bacillati; phylum Actinomycetota; class Actinomycetes; order Kitasatosporales; family Streptomycetaceae; genus Streptomyces; species Streptomyces sp. NPDC001717. The sequence continues at coordinate 27,749 of NZ_JBIAUK010000026.1, forward strand.
GTCGAAGGCCGAGGTCAGGTCACCGCAGACGGCGCGGCGCCACGGCGAGATGTTGGGCTCCTGCACGCCGAAACGCTTCTCCATGAAGCGGATCACCGAGGTGTGGTCGAAGGTCTCGGAGCAGACGTAACCGCCCTTGCTCCACGGGGAGACCACGATCATCGGGACGCGCGGGCCGAGGCCGTACGGGCCGGCCGCGTAGCCGCCGCCCCCGTTGTAGAGGTCGCCGGTGACGCTCGCCGTGGACAGGCCCCACGCCGAGGAGGCCGGCGGGTAGGGCGGGACGACGTGGTCGAAGAAGCCGTCGTTCTCGTCGTAGGTGATGAACAGGGCCGTCTTCGCCCAGACCGCCGGGTTCGAGGTGAGCGCGTCGAGGACCTGGGAGATGTACCAGGCGCCGAAGTTGACGGGCCAGTTCGGGTGCTCGCTGAAGGCCTCGGGGGCGGCGATCCAGGAGACCTGCGGGAGGGTGCCGGCCGTGACGTCGGCGCGCAGGCGGTCGAAGTAGCCGTCGCCGGCCTTGACGTTGGTGCCCGTGCGGGCCTTCTCGTACAGGGCGCTGCCGGGCTGGGCGTTGCGGTAGTTGTTGAAGTACAGCAGCGAGTTGTCGCCGTAGTTGCCGCGGAAGGCGTCGCTGATCCAGCCCCAGGAACCGGCGGCGTTCAGGCCGTCGCCGATGTCCTGGTAGACCTTCCAGGACACCCCGGCCGCCTCCAGGCGCTCCGGGTAGGTCTTCCAGCCGTAGCCCGCCTCCTGGTTGCCGAGGACCGGGCCACCGCCCACGCCGTCGTTGCCGGTGTAACCCGACCACATGTAGTAGCGGTTGGGGTCCGTGGCGCCGATGAAGGAGCAGTGGTAGGCGTCGCACACGGTGAAGGCGTCGGCGAGGGCGTAGTGGAACGGGATGTTGTCCCGGGTCATGTACGACATGGTCGTGGCCGTCTTGGCCGGGACCCACTTGTCGTACTTGCCGTTGTTGTAGGCGGCGTGGCCACCCGCCCAGTCGTGGTTGAGGCCCTCGACGAACTGCATGCCGAGGTCGTTCACCTGAGGGTTGAAGGGGAGGATGTCCTTCGTCCCGTTGGACTGGTGGAAGACGGACTTGCCGTTGTCCTGGAGGACGGGACGGGGGTCGCCGAAGCCTCGGACGCCCTTCATGGTCCCGAAGTACTGGTCGAAGGACCGGTTCTCCTGCATGAGGACGACGATGTGCTCGATGTCCTGGATCGTGCCGGTGGTGCCCTGCGCCGAGATGGCGGCCGCGCGGGCGATGCTCTCGTTGAGCATCGCGACGGCGGCGGTGCCACCGGCTATCTGCAGGAACCTGCGCCGATTGAATTCGGTCATGGAGTGACGTCCTCTGCGGGTGAGGGGGGTGTCTGGGGGCGCCCCAAGAACAGCGCCCCCGGGGTACCGGACGGAGATCACTTCGTGACGGTGCGCCGTACACCTGGAGAACGAAAAGCTCTCCCGAACGGCTCTCGTATCTGCTGGAATGACCTCCCACACACGTGCACGGGGGGCTTGGAAACGGATGGCCGGGAACGACTTCGGGCATGCCCTCGGGCTGTCCCGCGCGCTCTCCGGTCTGCCGCTCTCGCCGCTCGTGGGAGGGTACGGCGAACTCGTCTCCGCGCAACAGACCCTCGGATTAAGTCACTTGGGTGAACTCCTGACGCGTGACGGCAGCCGCTTACGCGTGCTCGACGGGGTCTTCCGCGTCGAGCGGCCCGGCCGGCGGGCGCACGTGAACGCCCGGGTGCTGCGGGGGATGAGCGCGCAGCGGCCCGAGGCGGCGTGGCTGCTGGAGCGGCTGGCGGGGATCCAGGAGGAGGACCCGGCGGCGCTGCGGCGGATCCTGCTCTACCAGTTCGCCCAGCTGCTCCACGACCACCCGGCCGGCCATCTGCCCGCCACCGCGGCCGGCCTGGGCGTCGACCCGGCGGAGACCTCCGCGCTGGTGCACGCCGCCGCCGCGCGGCCCCGGCTGGACGCGGGCCGGCGGGCCGCCGCCGAGGGCCTGGAAGACGACTGGCGCGCCCGTCGGGTGCGCGCGGCCGGGCGCAAGGCGGCCCTGCTGCCCCCGGGCGGCGGGGACGGCACCCTGGAGGCCCGGCTCGCCGAGCTGGCCGACCGGGCCGGGGCCGCCGACGCCGCGATCGGCACGGCGCGGCGCTACGAGGAGCTGGGCGATCCCGACCGGGCGTCCGTCCAGTACGAGGAGGCGGCCTGGCTCGCGGGGGACTGCCCGCGCGCGGTGCGCGGGCTGGTGCGCACCTACCGGGCGGAACCGGGCGATCCGGGCCCGCTGGAATCCGTGCTCGTCCCCGGCGGCGTCGAAGTGCGCTGGCCCCCCGGCCTGTTCACGGGCCGGGCCTGGCGCGTGGTACGGCTCACCCAGGGGGAGCCGGCGGGCTCGCCCCTCGCCGAGGTGGCGGGGCGGCCCCACGACGGCGTCCTGCTGGACCGGGACACCGGGATCGGGGTGCGCGTGCGCCACGTCGCCCTGCCGCTCGGAGCCGACGGCGCGGTGGACGGCCCGCCGCTGATCGGGGCCCCGGTGACCGTCGCCCCGGCGGTGACCGGGCTGCGCGTCGCCGACGGCAACGGCCGGATCGAGGCCTCCTGGACCGCCCCGGCGGGCACGACCGGATCCGTGGTGACCCTGACCGGGCCCGCGAGCCGCCGCGTGACGGACGCGACCCCGCACGACCTGCGCTTCGAAGGCCTGAAGCCCGGAACCTACGAACTGACCGTCCGGGCCCGCTACGCCGCGCCGGACGGCCGCCCCGACCACGCCGTCCTGTCCGCTCCGGTGACGACCCCGGCGACCGTCCACCCGTGGCCCGCTCCCGTGCTCGCCCTGACGGCGACCCCCCGGGAGGGCGGCGGACTGCACTTCCACGCGACCGGCGCGCAGGGCGCCGCGATCCGTCTGCCGGTCTGGCCCGCCGACCCGCCCGCCGTCGGCACGGAACTGAGGACGGCCGACCTTCCGCCGGAACCGGGCTGGATCACCGCGGCCGAGGTCGGACGGATCGCCGGCGACCGGGTGTGGACCGGGCTGCCGCCCGCCGGTGCGCTCGTGACCGTGACGGCCGTCGCCGTGCTCGGGGAGCGGGCCGTGGTCGGGCCCGGCGCCGCGGTCGAGGCGCCGCTGCCGGTGACCGGGCTCGCGGCGCGGCGGACCTCGCCCGAGGAGGTGCGGCTCACCTTCGACTGGCCGGGCGGCACCGGCGCGGTCACCGCCGCCGTCGCCCAGGACGGCCGGGTCACCGAGCACACCGTGGCCCGCAGCGTGTTCCTGCGCGAGGGACTGCGGCTGCCGGTCGGCCCCTCCGCCCTGCGCGTCGACGCGTACGCGGCGCCCCGCAGCGCGCGGTCCGTACTCGCCGCCGGGTCCGGTGACGCGCGGGCCGAGCTGCCCGCCGACGTGGCCATCGCCTACGAGCTCCTGCCCGGTGCCCGGCGGGGCCTGCGCCGGGGGCCCGCAGTCCTGCGGGTCACCGTGCGGGCGCCGGGCGGCGCCGCGGACCTCCCCGGCTTCGTACTGGTGGCCCGAGGCGATGGCGGCCGCAACCCGCAGCGCCCGACCGGCCCCACCGGCGGCACGACCCTGTGCCGGCTGACCGGCGACGAACTCGCCGCCGCCGGGACGCTGGAGCGCGAGATCGACCCCTCCGTCGCACCCGGACGTCCGTACGCCGTCCGCGGTTTCCTCCTCGGCGGCCGTGCCGCCTCCGTCCGGCTCGAAGAGCCCCCGATCCACTCCCTGGTGGTGCGCTGACTTGACCTCCGTCGTCTGCCCCTACTGCTTCGACCGGTCACCGGCCGCCAAGCTCCCCTACCGCTGCCAGATGTCCCCCACCGGGGTGCGCGGCGGCACCCCCTGCACCGCGGAACTCGACACCGTGTGGGCCGAGTTCATCGGACCGGCCGTGGCGCCCGCACTGCGGATGCGCGGGCCCGTGTTCCCCGCCCCGCGCGGGCTCGGCGGGCGGATCCCGCGGCAGCTGCCGCTCGGCGGCGGGGGGTCCCGCGCGGACTGCCCCGACTGCGGGGTGTCCACGCCGGTGCGGGTGTGCCGGCGGTGCCACAGCGACTTCCCGAGCGACTACTGCGACCAGGACACCCGGATCATCGCCCTGCTCGGCCCCAAGGGCTCGGGCAAGAGCACGTACATCTCGGTCCTGGTCAACGAACTGCGCGGCAGGGTGGGCCGGGCCTACGGCGCCTCGCTCACCCCCATGGGCGGCGAGACCCAGCGCCGTGACCGGGAGATGGCCGAGGACCTCTACGACCGGTTGCGGCTCCCCGGCGCCACCAGACCGGCCGCGCTCGGCTTCAACGACCCGCTGCTGTACCGGCTGAGCCTGCCGCTGCGCCGCCGGCTGCGCGGGGACGGCAGCCGGCACACCGCGCTGGTGTTCTTCGACGCGGCGGGCGAGGACCTGGGCAGCGCCGAGGCCATGGACCGGTACACGACCTACCTGGCCGCCGCCGACGGGATCATCATGCTGGTGGACCCCTTGCAGATGCGGGCGGTGCGCGACCGGCTGCCGGTCGACTCCGAGCTGTCGCTGCCCGTCGTGGAGACCCCGCCGCAGCAGATCGCCGGAGACCTCGCGGCGCAGCTGCGGGCCCGCGGCCGGGGCTCCTCCCGGGGCCGGGTCACCACCCCGGTGGCCGTGGCCGTGACCAAGACGGACTCCCTCGCCCCGCTGGTGGATCCGCATTCCCCGCTGCTGCGCAACGCCGAGCACCGGGCCGGCGCGGTGGACGAGGACGACCGGCTCGCGGTGCACGAGGAGATGCGCTCGCTGCTGGACGGCTGGGACTCGGGCGCCCTGCTGCGGCAGCTGGAGCGGGACTTCGCGCAGCTGTCGTTGTTCGGGCTGTCGGCGCTCGGCTCGCCGCCGCCCGCGCACGCGCCGGCCGACGCACCGAAGTCGGGTCCGCAGCCGCTGCGCGTGGAGGATCCGCTGCTGTGGCTGCTGGGGCTCGGCGGGCTGCTGCCCCAGGTTTCCGGCGCCGCGCGCACGGGCGGCGCTCGCGGCGGTGCGGAGGGAGAGGCGTGAAGCTCGCGCAACTGCACTACACCTCGGCGCCGCCCGGCCCCGACGGCTCCGGTTTCCGGTTCACCGCCGTCACCCCCGGGGCGCCGGCCTCGCTGCTGCGCGAGGCGGAGCAACTGATCGGCTACGAGCCGCCCCGGGAGGCGCCGCCACGCCCGGGTCCGGAGGAACTCGCCTCCTTCCCCCAGGCGTTGAGCCTGAGCGTGCTGGCGGACGGGAGCCGGCTGCTGGCCCGCTCGGTGTACACGGGCGCCGACTACAGCGGCCGCTGGGGCAACTTCCACGCGCACGCGGTGCACCTGCCGCAGCAGGCGGGCTCCGGACCGGCCGTCGGCGCGCTGCCGATCACCTCCTGGGGCTCGCCGCAGTGGGCCGTGGACACCCCGGTGGGCGGCGCGCCCGCGCTGGCGGCCGTGCCCGTTCCGGGTCCGCACGATCCGGCGGGGCTGGCCGGGTTCGTCAGCGACCGGGGGCCGTGGCTCGCGGGGTTCTTCGCCGACGTGCGCAGGCTCGGCGAGGACCCGGCGGCCCCGCAGATCGTGCTCGTGGAGGCGGACAGCGAGGCGGTGGCCCGCTGGATCATGCTCGCGTGCAGCGTGCTGCCGCACCAGCGGGGCCAGTGGCTCACCTTCACCACCTACACCCGGCGCCCACAGCTGGCCCGGCAGCAGATCATCGGCGTGGTCCCGGAGGACGGTCCGGGCCTCGCCGGGCAGGAGCACCGCTACCGGGTGTACGACGTCGCGCGCGCGACGGCCCCCTCCGCCGGGGCCCCCGACGCGTGGGCCGACACCTCGGCCCGGATCTGGCAGGCGCGGCGCCAGGAGCTGTTCGCGGAGGTCCGCCGGCTCGGCGCCGACCCGTACGACGCGGGCCCCCTGGCCGCGCTCGCCCTCGCCTCGGACGTCCCGCTGACCTCCCCCGCGCGGGCCGCCGCCGCGGACTGGGCCGCCGGTCACCGGGACGCCCTGGACGGGGCCCGGCTGCACGCGCTGGCCCTGGCGCTGGGCGCGGTCGCCACCGGCACGGACCGGGATCCGGCGGAGGCCGCCGCGTGCGGGCGGCTGCTGGCGGCCCTGGACGGCTGGGCCCCGCCCGCCGTGTGCGAGCCGCTGGCGGAGCGGGCCCTCGCCGAGGCGGTGCGCGGCGCGGCCGTGCCCGCGGCGCTGCCGTCCGCCGGGGCGTTGGGCGGCCCCGCGCGGGTCCGGCTGGCCGCCGCGCTGGAGCCGCAGCTGCGGGCCGCGCTCACGGCCGCGGAGACCGCACCGGCCGACCGGGCCGGCCTGTTGCGGGTCGCCTCCGTGCTGGGGACCGACACGGCCGACCTGGTGCCCGGCGCGGCCCGGCAGTTGGCGCTCGCGCTGCTCGCCGATCCGGAGGGGGTGTACGGCGAGGGGGTGCGGGCCGCGTTCGCGGAGCTGCCGGCGCTGCGGGCCCTCGTACTCGATCAGCTGGACTCCCTCGCGGCGGGCCAGACGGTCGCGGCACGCGACCTGTTCGCCCGTACCGGGCTGCGGCTGACGGCCGCCGACGCGCGCCCGCACCTGCGGATGTGCGCTTCGGCGGCGGGGGTGGTCGCGGCCGCCCCGGACCGGGTCGGCGCGCTGCACGCGCTGCTCGCCGAGTCCGGGGTCTCGCTGTACGCGGAGCCGCTGGTGCTGCGGACCGCGATGCGGCTGGTGTGGGAAGGGGAGCCGCCGGGTGCGGGCGAGGCCGCGATGGTGCTCGGGGCGACGGGGGCGAAGGTCCACCGGGAGGCCGGGACCTGGGAGTTGCTGGCGCGGGCGGCGGCCGGGGCTCCGGCCGGGGACGTGGCGGCGGCCGAACTGGCGCCGGAGGTCCTGACCCACTTCCAGGAGGAACTCCCCGACGCGCTGCGGCCCTCGCTGCTGCTGCTGGAGCTGGCGCGGGACCTGCGGGCGGGCACGGCCGGCCCGGGCTGGGTGCGGCGTGCCCTGGACCTGGCGTCGACGAACCCGGAGCCGGGCGCGCGGGCGCAGGCGTACGCGGCGGTGTCGGCGCGGCTGCTGCCGGCCGAGGACCGGCCGGAGAACGAACTGCGGGCCCTGATCGAGAGCGACGACGCGGAGTTGTTGGCCGCGTACCGGATGGCCGCGCGGGAGGCGGAGGTCACGGCCCGACTGCGGCTGGTGCCCGAGTTCACCGCGGACTGCTTCACGGCGTGGTCCTCGCAGCCGCAGGCGGGCCCGATATGGCAGGAGGCCCGCGCCGACCTGCTCGAAGGGGTGCTGCGGCCCGTCGTACGGGGGCTGGCACCGGCGGAGCTCTCCTCGGTGGAGGACGCCCTGGCCCGGCTGGGCGGCCGCTGGGCGGAGGACTTCCGCACCTGGCAGCGTCCGACGGCGATGGGCCGCCTGCGGGACCGCTTCAAGCGCCGGTCCACCGCTTCCCGGCCGGTGGCGGACGGGACCTCCCGTGCGGGCGGCGCGGAGGCTCCGGGCGACGCGGACGGAAGTCGGGGTGGGAAGTGGTGAGCACCGACTCGCCCACGCTCGCCCTCGTCCTGCGGGTCCTGCTGTACGGCACCGGGATCGTCGCCGTCGGCCTGTGCCTCGCGTACGGGCTGTGGAGGTTCCTCGGGCTGGCCCTGGTGGCCGCCTGGCGGGCGTTCGGGCCGCGGACGCCCGGGGACGCCGATCAGCGGGTCGTCCCGTACCTCGGGGGCGAGCCGGCCCGGCGCGCGTACTGGGCCTCCCAGATGTGGCGGGACTCCGGGTACGCCGTGCTGTTCGCCTCCCGCACGGTCTGGTACCTGCTGGCCCGGCACTGGTTCGGCAGGGTGGTGCGGGACCGACAGGTGCAGGGCCGCAGCGGCCGGACCGGCTTGCGGTCCGGCAACGCCCTGGGCCGGCTGGTGCACCGCCTGCTGGCCCCCGGTACGGCCCTGGCCGCCGTGCTGTCCGCGGTGCTCGCCTCGGCGCTGCTGCTCGGCGTCGCCGCGGTCTTCGCGGCCCAGCTCGTCCTGGTCGCCCTCGCGACCCTCGCCACCGTCGGGGCCGCGCGGGGCGCCGAGCGGCTGTGGAAGCTGGCCCGGGGCGTGCGCATGAAGTGCCCCTACCCGAGCTGCTACCGCCCGTTCGCGCTGGCCGTGCACCTGTGCCCGGGCTGCGGGGCGGCCCACCGCGAACTGCGGCCCGGCGGCTTCGGCGCCTGGCGGCACGTGTGCCGCTGCGGGCGGGCGCTGCCGACGACCGCGCTGACGGGGCGGCGGCGGCTGCGGGCGCACTGCCCGCACTGCGACCAGCCGCTGCCTCCGGCCGTCGACACCACCCGGGTGGTGCACCTGCCGCTGATCGGCGGCACCTCCGCGGGGAAGACCATGCTGATGGCGGCCGTGCTGGAGGGGCTGCGGTCCTGGTCGCACCAGTCCTCGCTGAAGGTCGAGTACGCCTCCCCGGACGACCTGCGCGAGGCCAACGCGCTGGGCAGGCAGCTGATGGATTCGGGGTGGACGCTGAAGACCCAGGGCGGCCAGCCCCGCGCCCTGATGCTGCTGGTGGGGCGGGGCCTGCGGCGCAGGCTCCTCTACCTGTACGACCCGATGGGCGAGTCCCTGCGCGACGCGGACAACACCCGGCTCCAGGGCTACCTCGCGCACGCCGACGGGGTCCTGTTCGTCGCGGACGTGCTCGCCTCGCCCGTCGTGCGCCGCAAGCTCCGGGCGGGTGATCCCGAGCTGGCGGCGGCCGCCCGGCCGGCCGACCTCGGGCCCGTGGACACGTACGCGGCGCTGGCCGGGGAGTTGCAGGGGCTCAGCGGGCGCCGGGGGCGCCTCGCGGTGGCCGCGGTGGTGACCAAGCGGGACACGCTCGATCGGCTGACTTCCCTGCCGCGGCCCGCGGAACCCGTCGACGTCTGGCTGGACGGCATCGGCCTCGGCGACCTGGTGCGCAGCTTCCGCCACGATTTCGCGGCGGCCCGCTATTGGGCGGTGAGCGCCCGCGCGGCGACCGGGGCGGGGGCGCTCGACTCCGAGCAGCTGCGGGCCGCGGAGCCGGTGCTGTGGCTGCTGGCGCGGAGCGGGCTGCGCGTCGGGCGGTTGACGGTGGGCGGGCTGCCCGGCGTCGCGCCGGCAGCGGACCGGATCGCGTCGGAAGGGAGCAAGACCCCATGATTACACCGCAGATCGCGCGGGGCCGGCGGTTGATGCTGGCCCTGTTCGTGGTGGCGGTCGTGGTGACGGCCGCCGCCTCGGTGGTGGCACTGGTGCGGTTCGTGCCGCAATGGACCGGGAGTTGAAGGAGACATGCGGTGAGTGACATCCCCGGCGGGCCGATGGCGAACAGGCCCGTCCATTTCATCTGGCTGCTCGACTGCTCGTATTCGATGCAGGGCGAGAAGATCGGTCAGCTCAACTACGCGATCAGAGAGGCCGTTCCGGCCATGCGCTCGGTCGCGCAGGACAATCCGGCGGCCCAACTGCTGCTGCGTACGATGACGTTCTCCACGACGGCGCGCTGGCACCACCAGGACCCGGTGCCGGTGGAGCAGTTCACCTGGCAGGACGTGCAGGTGGACGGCATGACCAATCTGGGTGACGCCCTCCACCTGGTCTCGCGCGAGCTGGACACTCCGCCGATGCCGCAGCGGGCCCTGAAGCCGGTGCTGGCGCTGGTCTCCGACGGGGTGCCGACGGACGACTGGAAGGCCGGGTTGCGGGCGGTGGACGCGACGCCGTGGGGCCGCAAGGCGGTGCGGGTTGCCATCGCGATCGGTGCGGACGCGGACCGTACGGTGCTCCAGGAGTTCCTCGGGAATCCCGAGCTCCAGCCGCTCGACGCGAACAGCCCCAAGCAGCTTGCGGCGGCGATCCGTTGGGCCTCGACGGCGGCGGTGAAGGCGGCTTCCCAGCCGATGGCGGGCTCCGCGGACACGATCGTGAAGCAGCCTCCGTACGCCCCGCCCGCGCTCGCCGACGACGATGACGACGTGTGGTGAGCGGACCCTTGCCGATCGACGGATCCGTGACACCGCCCTGGGAATCGCTGCACGGCAGCGTCCAGGGCGTGAACAAGACGCGCAACCAGGACCACTACCAGGTGGAGGGCCTCGGCACGGACCGGGCGCCGCTGATCATGGCCGTGGCCGACGGGCACGGATCGGCGGTGCACGCCCGCAGCCATGTGGGGTCCCGGTACGCCGTGGACCTCTTCGTCCAGGAGGCCCGGCAGTTCGCCTCGCTCGCCCAGCCCCGGGGCGAGGGGCGGCCGCCGAGCCTGGCCTGGCTGATGCGCTACGCCGAGTACTCCTTCCCGCGCCAACTCGTCAGCGCCTGGCGGGAGAAGGTGCTGGGGAACTGGGAGCGCCACCGCCCGCCCGGGGAGCCGGCGGTGCCCGAGGAGGAGAAGCTGCTGCTGTACGGGAGCACGCTGGTGGGCGCCGTGCTGACTCCCCGGGTGTTCGCGGCCTGGCAGCTCGGCGACGGCGAACTGACGGTGGTGGGCGAGGGCGGGCTGGTGAGCGTACCGCTCGCGCCCTCGGAGGCGGACCTGGGCGACGAGACGGAGTCGCTGTGCACTCCGAAGGCGTGGCTGCGGGTGCGGACGCACTGGGCGCCGGTGACGGCGCCGTCGCGGGCGCCGCGCCTCGTCGCGCTGTCCACGGACGGGCTGTCCAAGAGCTTCGCCTCCGACAAGGGGTTCCGGCAGTTCATGGCCGGTCTGGACGAGCGGCTGTCGGCGGAGGGCGGCGAGTCCGTCCGGGCCTCGCTGCCGGAGTGGCTGACCAAGGCGTCGCAGCACTCGGGGGACGACACCACGCTGGTGGCGGCCTGGCACACCGGTGAGGACCCGATGAGCGTGGCGGAGCCGCTGAGCGTGGCGGAGCCGATCGGCGCGGCGGAGCCGATGGGCTTGGCGGAGCCTTTGAGCACGGCGGAGCCGATCGGCGCGGCGGATCCGGTGCCCGCGGCGGAGCCGGTGGGTCCGGCCGAACCCGTGGGCCCGGTGGACATGGATGACCTGCGAGACCCGTACAGGAGCGAAGAATGAGCGGCATGCTCGACAGCAGCACCCGGCTGACGGCCGACAGCGGTACGAGCGTGGAGGTCGTCGACCTGCTCGGCGCGGGCGGCCAGGGAGAGGTGTACCGGGTCCGGACCCCCGTCGGGGAGCGGGCGCTGAAGTGGTACTACCCGACGTGCGCGACCCCGGCGCAGGAGGACATCGTCCGCCAGTTGGTGGACCGGGACTTCGACGACGACCGCTTCCTGTGGCCGCGGGACTTCGTGTCCGACGGGCGCGGCGGCTTCGGCTACCTGATGGAGATCCGGCCGGACCGGTTCAAGGGGCTCCCCGCCCTGTTCCGCCGCCAGTTGAAGACGACCCCCCGGGCGCTGCTGGCCGCCTGCCTGTACACCGTCGAGGCGTACCAGGCGCTGCACTCGCGCGGGATCGCCTACCGGGACATCTCCTGGGGCAACATCTTCTTCGACCCGACCACCGGGGAGGTGCTGGTCTGCGACAACGACAACGCGGTGGTGGAGGGCGACAGCACCGGCATCTCGGGGACGATGGAGTTCATGGCGCCCGAACTGGTGCGCGGGGACCCGGGGGTCTCCCCCGGCACCCAGAGCGACCTGCACTCCCTGTCGGTGCTGCTGTTCATGCTGCTGATGAACCATCACCCGCTGAAGGGTCGGCTGGAGTTGGCGATCCGCTGCCTGGACGAGGCCGCCGAGCGCAAGCTGTACGGGAAGCAGCCGCTGTTCGTCTTCGACCCGGTGGACCGCTCGAACGCGCCGGACCCCGTGGAGCACGCGACGGTCCTGGCGACGTGGAAGGTGGCCCCGCCCTGCCTGCGCGACCTGTTCGTCAAGAACTTCACGACGGGACTGCGCGCCCCCGCGACCCGGGTGCGCGAATCGCAGTGGCGGGACACCCTGCGGGCGGTGCTCGACGCGGTGGTGGACTGCGCCCACTGCGGCAAGCAGAACATGACCGAACCGCTGTCCGCGGCCCCGGGCAACTGCTGGGCCTGCAACGCCGCACTGGTGCTGCCGCCCCGGCTGGTGCTGACCACTCCCCCGCCGCGCACCGAGCACCACATCCTGCTGCACCGCACCTCGCGGGTACAGGCGCACCACCTGGCGCCGGAGCCGGCGCGGCACGACTACGGGGACGGCACGCTGGTGGCGCAGCTGACCGAACACCCGCAGAGGCCGGGGAAGTTCGGGCTGGCCAACCGGTCCGGGAGCTCGTGGACCGGCACCCGGGCGGACGGCACCACGCAGGAGATCGCCCCGGGGCAGACCGTGCCCCTGCGCTCGGGCCTGGAGCTGGACTTCGGCGGGGCGCGGGCCGTCGTACGGTCGAAGTAGACCGGCCGTGCCGGCCGCGGCCCGGGAGGTCAGCCCAGCAGGCGGGTGATCTCCTGGGCCAGGGCCAGCCCGGTGCTGCCGGCGCCGAGGCCGAGGGTGATGGTCTCCAGCGCGCGCCGGACCACTCCAGGTTCGGCGGCGCGCTGTTCCCGGCCGGCCCGTTCGAGCTCGCCGTGCAGGGTCGTGGCGGCGTCGAGCCGGTCCTGGCCGGCGCCTTCGGCGCGCAGCCACCGGGCGAGTTCGGCGGCGAGGCGCAGGGTCTGCTCGGCGCCGTCCTGGCGCCCGATGTTGATGGTGCCGTTGTCCCCGAAGTTCGCGGGGCCGTTGACGTTCCCGTTGAAGTTGTAGGTGGCCATGCGATTCCTCCTCGTTGGTACGGGTCAGGGCTGCGGTCCGGAGCCGTAGCCGTGGTTGCCGTGCTGCGGTCCCTGCCCGGGTTGGTTGATGGTGCCGCCGGCGCCGTAGTTGCCGGGGCCGTGGATGTCGCCGGAGAAGTTGTAGGTGGTGGTGTTGATGACCTGCTGTGCCTGGTCGTAGGAGGCGGTGTCCACGTTGTGGTCCCGCAGGAAGCGTTCGGTCGCGATCAGTACGCCCTGCTGGAGCCGCTGCAGGAAGTCCTGGGAGTCCGTGCGGTCGGAGAACCCCACCTGCTGCCAGTCCGCGACCCGTTCGCGGATGCTGTCGACGGCGCCGTAGTCGTACAGCAGGTGCTTGCGGTCGATGTCGCGCCGTAGCCGTTCCAGGTCGCGGGCGCGCCTGCGCCGGGCGGAGGAGCGTCGGGAGAGCCGGGAGGCCGCGCCGAGCAGCAGCCGCCCGGTCGCGGAGGTCGCGTACCGGAAGAGGTCCCACCAGCGTTCGAAGCCGCCCACCGGCAGCCCGTGCACGCGGTGGAAGCGGGCTTGGAGCGGCGGGATCCCGTACGCGGCGACCTCCCAGGTCAGGCTCGGGTGTTGGAGGCGGGCCCGCAGGTGCATGGAGACGATGACGCGGCCGCCCGCGCCGGCCCGTTCCAGGCTGAGGTAGGTGCGCATGCCGGCGCCGGGCTGGACCAGGCCCGCCTGCACGAGTTGCTTGGGGATCTGGGCGCGCGGGCGGCGCAGCCGGTCGGGCAGCAGGTCGCTCCCGACGTGGGCGACGTGGTCCCCCATGACGTACAGCCGGTTGCGGGCCCGCAGCCCCTTGAGGCCGGCGATGTGCTCCATCTCCTTGGCCACGAAGGTGTGCAGGTCGACGGCGTCGAAGGGCCTGATGGTCAGTTTGCCGCCGCCCGCCGGGTCGTCGGCGGGTCGGCTGACGTCGATGGGCTGCCAGACCATCTCCTTGATCCTCTGGCCGCTGCCGACGAACGGGTTGGTGCGTTCCGCGTGAGCCGTGTACGGAACCACGTTCGCCCGTTTCTGCTCCAGCAGCCGGTTCTCCACCTCGGGGCCGACGCCGGGGGCGAGGTCCATCGGCCGGTCGGCGCCGTGCGCGACGGCGAGGGCGGCCGCCCTGGCCTCGCTCTCCGTACGGTGGACCAGCCCCCAGGCCGCCCCGTAGGCGAGGACGAGCGCCCCGGCGGCCGCGTACGCGAGCCCGGTGACGCCGGCGACGAGGCCGTAGAGCCCGACCGGCACCGCCGCCCACACCCCGACCGCGCAGAGCCAGGCCAGGCGCCGGTCCCGTGCTTCGACGCGCAGGGACGCGGCCCGTGCGTGGCGGGCCAGCGCGATCAGGTCGATGCCGAGGGTGAGCCCGGTGGCCTTCAGCCGGTCCTCGGTGAGTTCCCGGTCCACCTCGCGGGCGTGGCCCTCGTCCAGGTGTGCTCCGGCGCACAGCAGGCGCGTCACCGTGTCGTCGCGGTACTGGGCCAGCGCCGGTAATCGGCGAGCCGCCATCACGGTCTCCTCCCCCGTCGTTCTCGTCGCCTCACCTTATGTACTCAGGCGGGCCGTGCGGGAACGCCGGTCGACCTGAGCATCCGTACTCAGGCCCGGAGGAAGGCGGGTTGTCATCGTGGGGCCATGTTCATTCAGCCGTGCGAACCGCCGTCGCGTGCCGGGATAACCGCCGTGGCCTGCCTGTTGCCCGAGGACGCGGTGTCCTCCGACGACCTCCAGCGGGAGGTGGCGCTGCGCTCCGGCCTGACGCTCCCGCCGAGGCTGCTGACTCAGGCCACCGGGATCCTCTCCCGCCGGGTCGCGGGAGACGGGGTGTACGCCTCCACCCTCGCGGTGGGCGCGGCCCGCCGGGCGCTGGCCTCCGCCGGGCTCGACGCGCTCGACGTGGACCTGCTGCTCTTCGCCTCGGCCTCCCGGGACCCGGTCGAGCCGGCCACCGCGCACATCGTGCAGGCGGAGCTCGGTTCGCGGGCGCACGTCCTCGACGTCACCAACGCGTGCAACAGCTTCGTGGGCGGGATCGACCTGGCCCGGTCGATGGTCCTGGCGGGGCGGGCGCGGCGCGCGCTGGTGGTGACCGGGGAGACCCCGTCCCGTGCGGTGCGCAGGGACCCGGCCTCGCTCGCGGAGTTCCGCGAGTGCTTCGCCGGCTACACCTTCGGCGACGCGGGCGCGGCGGTGGTCGTGGAGGCGGTGGAGCGGGGCGGGATCGTCGACGTGGACACCGAGACCCACTCGGAGCACTGGGAGGTCGGGGGCATCCCGGGCGGCGGGTCGCGGCACCCGCGCGGGGACTCGTACACCTATTTCCGCGGTGACGGGCACGAACTGCGGGGCGTCTTCGAGAAGGTGGGCACGGCCGTCGTCGACCGGACCCTGCACCGCAACGGCATGGGCTGGGACGGGTTCGCCAAGGTGCTCGTGCACCAGGTGACCGTGCCGTACCTGGAACGGTTCGCGGAGATCACGGGGGTGCCGGCCGGGAAGCTGGTGGTGACCGTGCCCGAGCTCGGCAATGTCGCGAGCGCGAGCATCGGCGTCCAGCTGGACCGGGTCTTCGGGGAACTGACGCCGGGCGAAAGGGTGTTGTTCGTCGGACTGGGCGGTGGCATCAGCATCATGACGATGGTCTGGGAGAAGTCGTGAGCCGCATGTGGGTGGTGGTGCCCGCGCACGACGAGGCGGCCCGGCTGGCGGACACCCTGGGGGCGCTGGCCGCGCAGCGGGACCGCGCCTTCACGCTGCTGGTCGTCGACAACGCCTCCGCGGACGGCACCGGGGCCATCGCGCGGGAGTTCGCGGCGGGCGCGCCGTTCCCGGTGGAGGTGATCGAGGAGCCGGAGAAGGGCGTCGGCTCCGCCGTGGACACCGGCTTCCGGCACGCCATCGACCGGGGCGCGACGATGCTCGCCCGCACGGACGCCGACTGTCTGCCCCGGCCGGACTGGACGCGCGCCGCGCGGGCGGCGCTCACGGACTCCCCGGGGCTGGTGTGCGGGCGGATCACGGCCCGGCGCGACGAGCACGGGCCGCTCGGCCGGGCCGGGTTCGGGGTGCTGGTGCGCCTCGCGGCGCTCTTCGGACGGCTGCGGCCGGAGCACGCCCGCCGCAAGGGCTACAAGGCCCCGTACCGGATGCACGCCGGCAACAACATGGCGATCACCTCCGAGCTGTACCTGGCGGTCGGCGGCATGCCCCGGCGGCCCTCGCCCACCGACCGGCTCTTTCTCAACGCCGTACGCCGCCACACCGACCGGATCTCGCACTGCCGGGCCATGGTCGTGGAGAACTCGACGCGCCGCCTGCGGGCCTACGGGGTCGCGGGCACCGCCCGCTGGTACCTCGACCAGGGCAGCGGCCGCCACGGAACGGACCCCCGCTGATGCTCGACCGACTCGACCACGCGCTGCGCGCCCGCCCCGAGGCGCCCGCCGTACTCACCGCCACGCGTACGGGTGCTCCCCGGGTCCGCGCCACCCGCGGCGAACTCGCCGAGCTGTCGGACGCGTTCGCCGCCGCCCTGCACGCCCGAGGACTGCGCGCCGGGGACACCGTGGGCGTTGCCGTGCGGCCCGGACCGCGGGCGCTGGCCGTCCTGCTGGCGCTGTGGCGGCTCGGGCTGCGCGGGGCCGTCCTCGATCCCGGCGCGGGGCCCGACGTGCTGCGGGCCCGCCTCGCCCTCGCCCGGCCCGCGCTGGTGCTCGCCGACGCGGCCGCGCAGGCGGTGGCGGGCTGGGCCAGGCCACTGGCCCGACGGGCGGGGCTGGCGCTGCCGGAGCTGGCCGCGCTGGGGCCGGTCGCGACGGTGGGGCCCCGACTGCCGGGGTGTGCGGAGGCACTGGAGCGCGGGGCTCCGCGGGCGGGCGTGCCCGTGCGCCGCGATGCCGGCGGGGACTGCGACGCGGTGATCGTGTTCACCTCCGGCACCACGTCCGCGCCCCGGGCGGTGGTGCACACGCGGTCGAGCCTGGCCGCCGGAATGGCCACGGTCTCCTCCCTCTTCGAGGCGACCCCCGGGATACCCGTGCTGGGCGGCACGTTCTTCGTCCTCGTGCCCTCCCTCACGCACGGCGCGCCCGTCGCCCTGCCCGCCCGCGATCCCCGGGTGCTGGCCCGGCAGTTGCACCGGCTGCGGCCCCAGCACACCTATCTGACCCCGCCGCAGTTGCGGGACGCGCTGGCCGCGGGCGCCCGCTTCGGCGGCCGGGTGTGGACGGGCTCCGCGCCCGCGGGCGCCGGGCTGCTGGAGCGGGTGCGCTCGGCGGGCGCGGCGCAGGCCTGGGGGGTGTACGCGCTCACCGAACTGTTCCCCGCCGCGGCGGTGGAGGCGCGGGAGAAGGCCGCCTTCGAGGGCTCCGGCGACCTGGTGGGCGCCCCGCTGCCCGGCGTCACGGCCGAGGTGGATCCGGACGGCCAGCTGCTGCTCTCCGGGGCCGCGGCCCGCCACCGCTACCTCGGGGAGGAGCCCGACGCGTGGGTGCGTACGGGCGACCGGGCGCGGCGGGACGGCGCGGGCCGGATCGTCCTCGAAGGACGGAGCAAGGACATGGTGCTGCGCGGGGCCGAGAACATCTACCCGGGTCTGTACGAACCCTCCCTGCACGTGCCCGGGGTGGAACTGGCCGTGCTCGTCGGGGTCCCGGCGGGCGAGGGCGACGAGCGGCTGGTGGCCGTGGTCCAGCCCCGGCCCGGCACGGCCGAGGCGACCCTGCGCGCGGCGCTGGCGGAGCCGGTGCGGCGGATGGGCTCCGCCCGCCCGGACGCGCTCGTCTTCGCCCGGATCCCCCTGTCGGGCCGCTCCCGCAAGCCGGACCGGCCGGCGACGTCCGCGCTGGCGGCCCGGCGCCTGGGGGTGGCGGCATGACCGCGCCCGCTGCCCCACCGGTCACGCACCGCCGCCCCGAGACCGGGCGCGTCCCCTGCGCCCCGGTCCGCGCCCGGTGCGCGGCCGCGCCGAAGGCCGCGCCGAAGGCCGCGCCGAACGCCGGGCGACCGCTCCGGGGACCCGTCTTCCCGGCCCTCGACTCCACGGAGGTGGACGGCCGATGAGCACCCGCCCTTCCCAGGCCGCGGCCCGGCGCCGGGACCGCCGGGTCTACCTGCGCGCCCACCCGATCCTCTTCGCCCTGCTCGCCGCCACGCGCGGGCGGCCCGTGCGCCGGTTCGGGCGGACCCTCCTCGTGCACGACGCGGCCGCCTACCGGGAGGCGCTGACCCGACTGCCGCTCGACCGCACGGCGGCCGGGACGACGGGCGGCGCCGCGCGGGCCGCCCTGACCGGCGAGGCCTGCGGGGCCGGCGGGGCCGGCGGCGTGCTGTTCGACCAGGAGGGCGGCGCCCACCGGGACGGGCGCCGCGGGCTCGCGGTCGGCCTCGGCGCGGCCGGGGTGGAGGAACTGCGCGCGGTGTGGCGGCCGTTGCTCGTTCGCCGCCTCGCACCGCTGGCGCGGGGCGGCGAGGTGGACCTCGTCGAGCTGGCGCGGGAGCTGTCGGGGTCGGTGGTGTGCGCCCTGCTGGGTTCGCCGTCCGAACCCCGGGCCGTGGCGGTGGCCGCCGCCGAAGCCGCGGCGGCTTCCGTACGCGACCACCTGCCGGGCCCGCCCCGACCCGGCGGGACGTCGGCCGCGGTCCGGACGGCGGACCGGCTGCGCGTCCTGCTGCGCCCGGGCCCCGCCACCGGATCCGACACCACCGCCGGATCCGACACCGGCTCCGGCTGCGGCCATGGCTCCGGCGACGAGGCGTTGCGGGCGATGCTGGCCGTGGCCGCCGTGAACACCACCGTCGCCGCGCTGCCCCGGGCCGTGGCCTGGTGCGCCGACGCGGGGCTGTGGGGGGACGCCGCCGACGAGCGGCTGCGGCCGGTGCTGGTCGGCGAGCTGCTGCGGGTCACCTCGGCCTCGCCGCTGCTGCCGAGGGTGGCGGCGGCGGACGGGGCCGTCGGCGGGTGCCCGGTGCGCGGCGGCGACCGGCTGCTGCTGGTGGCCCGGCACGCCGCCGAGGCCCACCGCCGCGACCCCGACGCCCGCCGGCCCGCAGCGCCCGGAGCCGCGCAACTGGTGTTCGGGGCCGGGCCGCACGCCTGCCCCGGGGCCCGGCTGGCGCGCGCCCAACTGGCCGACGTACTGGAGGAGCTGGCTCCGCACCGGCCCGTGGTGACGCGGGCCCGGGTGGACCGGCGGGCCGCCCTGCCCGGGTGGCGTTCGCTGCAGGTGAGGGCAGGCGCGTGAGCATCCGTATCGCGGTCACCGGGGCGAGCGGCTTCTGCGGCGGGCACGTCGCCCGGGCGGCCGCCGCGAGCGGCGCTGAGGTGGTGTGCGTCGGCCGCCGACCGGGACCGCTGGGGGAACACCGGTTCTGGGACGCCTCCCGGGGCGCCCCGGACCTCACGGGCGCGGACGTGATCGTGCACTGTGCGGCGGCGGTCGGGGATCCGGCTCCCGGATCCCCGGCCGAGGCGCTGATGCGGGCGGTCAACGTGGACGGCACGGAGCGGCTGCTGCAGGCGGCGGCCGGACGGCCCGTGGTGTGGGTGAGCAGCGCCAGCGTCTACGACCCGCGCCCGGACCGGACCCTGGTCGGCGAGGACCATCCGCGCACCGGCCACCTCAACGCCTACGGCCGGACCAAGGCGGCCGGTGAGGCCCTCGCCCTGGCTGCGGGCGCGGTGGCGCTGCGCCCCCGGGCCGTCTACGGCCCCGGGGACACGCAGCTGCTGCCCCGGCTGCTCTCCCGGGTCCGGGCGGGCACCCTGCTGCTTCCGGGTCCGGACGTGAGGCTGAGCCTGACGGCGGTGGAGAACCTGGCGGACGCCTGCCTCGCGGCCGCCGCGTGGCCGTCCGGGGCGTACAACATCGCCGACGGCGAGCCGTACCCCCGCGACGAGGCCGTACGGGAGGTCCTGCGCGCGCACGGCGTCCACGCGCGGATCCGCCGGCTCCCGCTCCGGGTGGCCCGTACGGCGGCCCGGCTCGCGGAGGCGGTGGCGAGCGCCGAACCGGCCCTCAGCCGCTACGCCGTGGACCAGCTCGCCCACTCGGTGGTCCTGGACCTGACGCGGGCCCGCGCTCAGGGCTGGATCCCGCGCCGGACGCTCGCCGACTACGCGGCCGGGGTCAGCGGCCGGCGACCACCGGGGCCTGCGCGCCCGCGATGAGGAGGTCGAGGAGGGCGAGCAGGGCCCCGCGGACGTCCGTGCGGGAGCGGGCGTCCAGCATGAGGACGGGGGTCTTGGGGTCGCGCAGGTGCAGGGCGGCCGCGATCTCCTCTGCGGTGTAGGGCTGTTCGCCGTGGAAGCAGTTGGCGCCGACCACGAAGGGCAGTCCGCGGCTCTCGAAGAAGTCGACGGCCGGGAAGCTGCGGTCGAGGCGCCGCGTGTCGACCAGCACGATCGCTCCGAGCGCCCCGGCCAGCAGGTCGTCCCACATGAACCAGAAGCGTTCCTGGCCGGGTGTGCCGAACAGGTAGAGGACGACTCCGGCGTCGGTGAGGGTGATCCGGCCGAAGTCCATGGCGACGGTGGTGACCGCCTTGGACTCGATGCCGTCGAGGTCGTCGACGCCGACGCCCGCGGCCGTCAGCCGTTCCTCCGTGCGCAGCGGCTCGATCTCGGAGATCGTCTCCACCAAGGTGGTCTTGCCCACTCCGAATCCACCGGCGATGAGGATCTTGACCGGGGCGGATTCCCGGGGGGCGGGCATGTCATATCCGGGCAAGGCTGTCCCTGATTCTCATGAGCAGGTCGACGTCGGTGGTCTCGGTCACTGCCAGCGGCGGCCGGTGGTGGATCAGCCCGCGATCGGCGAGTTCGCCGAGGAGCAGCGTCATTGGGGTGAGGCGCATGTGCATGCGCGCCGCCACCTCGGCGACCGCCAGACCACCCGGCGCCGTGCACATGGCGAGGATCTCCTGCCACTCGCTGGGCAGGCCGGCCCGGGCGGCCTCGGCCACCGCCGCCGTGATCGTGGTGTCCATGGTAAGGACGGTGTGCGCGGCGGCCGTACGCCCGTCGGTGAGGGCGTACAGCCGGGTCCGGCGGCGGTTCGCCGGCTGGGGCTCGTCCTGCGGCATTACGCGGTCGGCACCTGGCCGCGCTCGGGCGTGCCCAGCCATTCGCCGAGCGCCTGGGCGGTCCGTACGGCCTCGCCGCCGAGCTCGCCGAGGCGCGCCTTGCGGTTGGTCACCACGATGAGCGTGCTGCCGTCGCCGCATCCGACGATGCAGAGGTACCGGTCGTCCATCTCGACGAGCTGGCGGATGACGCGGCCCCCTTCGATCTCCCGGGATATCGCCTTCATCGTCGCCGCGACGCCGGAGGCCGCGGCCGCCATGCGCTCGGCCTGGGGCTCGTCGAGCAGGTAGGCGCTGAGCTTGATGCCGTCGTTGGACAGGAGCACCGCTCCCTGGATGCCGGCGATCCTGTTCAGGTTGTTGTCCAGGACGCTGTAGATCATGTCATTGGATGAGGTAGTCATGGCCGATCCCGTCGGAGCTCTTCTTCCACTGTCTGGGTCCCGTGTTCGTAGTCCGCCCAGGCGTCGGCCACCTCTTCGGGTGTCGCCGCGTCCTGCGGGACCGTCGTTTCCGCGGCGCGGGGCTCGCGCAGCTGCTGTGCGATGTGCGTCTGCGGAACGCGCTCGGGGAGGGCGGGTCGGGCACCGGGCACGGTCACGGGTGCCGGCGCCTCGGTGTCCGCGTTCGTGTCCGCCGTCGCCGGCGCCTTCGTGTGCGCCTTCGTCGTACGGCTCGGCAGCCCGGCGGCCGTGCGTACGACGGGCTCGGGCCGGCGTTCCCCGGACGGGCGCGGCGCCGGGGCGACGGCGGCCGGCTCGGGGGCCGCGGGCACGGTCTCGGGTACGGGCTCGGGGGCGGGGGCGGGTACGGGCTTGGCCGCGGGCTCGCGCCGCGGTTCCGCCGCGGTGGTGGCCACCAGCAGTGCCGCGGGGAGGATCACCACGGCGGAGGTCCCTCCGTACACCGAGCGGCGCAGGGTGACGCTCGCCCGGAGCTGGTCGGCGAGGTGGCCGACCACGAAGAGGCCGAGCCGGTGCGCGTTCTGCGCCAGGACGGAGTACGGCGGGGCCTCGTGCAGGCGCCCGTTCATCTCCTCGTACCGCTCGGGCGTCACCCTCGGCCCGCGGTCCTCGATCTCGACCGACAGCCCGTCCGCGACGAGTTCCGCGCGGATGACCACCTTGGACCGGGGCGGGGAGAACCGGGTGGCGTTGTCCAGCAGCTCGGCGAGCAGGTGGCTGATCTGGCTGATCGCGCCGGGTTCCACGCTGGTCTCGTCCAGGGCCTGCCGCTCGATGCGACGGAAGTCCTCGACCTCCGCGGCGGCTTCGCGCAGCACGTCGGCGATGCGCATGGGCTCGGTGTGCGGGTCGGGAACCTCGCCGCCCGCCAGGATGAGGAGGTTCTCGATCTGCCGCCGCATGCCCACCGTCAGCTGGTCGGCGCGCATCAGCTGGGCCAGCAGCGCTTCGTCGTGGCCGAAGGTGTCCTGGAGGTCCTCGGTGAGGCTCAGCTGGCGGCTGACCAGGTTCCCGGTGCGCGAGGCGATGCCCGTGGCGAACAGGCCGAAACCGTGCCGCTCGTCCGCGAGCTGCCTGTGCCCGTCGACGGACACGGCGACGGCGCGGGCGAAGGCGTCGCTGATGCGGCCGACCTCGTCCCCGTCCCCGCGCACCGTCGGCAGGAGGGCGGCGTCGACGGACTGCCCGCGCTGGAGCCGGGCGACGACCTCGGGAAGGGTTTCCTCGGCGACGGTCACCGTGCGGTCGTGCAGGTCGTGCAGACGGCGCAGGACCGATCGCGTGGTGAACACGACGACGACCACGACGATCAGCAGCCCGCCGGAGCTCCCCCCGATGAGCCAGGCGACCTCGGTGTCCAGTTCCGCGGCCTTGGCCTCGCCGCGCGTGAGCACCTTCCTCGCGCGGTCGACGTTGAGCGAGGCCATCTGCACGGAGAAGTTCTCGTGCGCGGAGCGCCAGAGGGCGGTTTCCGCGGGCAGCTTGATGCCGGAGCCGGTGTCCGTGTGCTTGGAGAGGACCGCGTTCTCGATGCGGATCTTCGTCTGCCAGTCCGAGGAGGCGACGATGCGGTCGTAGAACCGCTTGTCGACCTCGGGGAGATAGGGCACGACCCAGATCTCGTACAGGTGCCGGTGGGCGCCCATGGCGCTGACGAACTGCTCGAACCCGGCGGAGTCGAGCTGCCTGGACGGCCCGGCGAGGGACAGGATCGTGTCCTCGCGCGCCACCATCTCGGTCGCGGTGAGCATCGCCACCACGGGCCGGCTCTCCTTGACGATCTCGGCGTCGTCCGCGTGGCTGAACTCGCGCTGGTACGCCTGGATGACCGAGTCGATCACCCCGGTGTAGTACGCGAGCGTGCTGTCGGCTGCGCCGGTACGGGCGTCCGCGCGCAGACGGAAGGCGGCCAGCCCTTCGAGCTTCTGCTCCACCTCCTCGAAGGAGGCGTTCGTGCCGGACGCCACCCGGCGGAATTCGGCCGCGCCCCGGTCGGTGGCCTCCCGCCGGATCCGCAGCTCTTCCTCGGCCCCGGCGGTGCCCGCCCACACGGAGGCGGTCATGGTCCGCTCGGCCTGCATGTCGACCATGAGCGTGTACAGCGGGGCACCGATCTGCTCCGAGGCCGCGACATCGGCCCGCAGGTGCTCCGCCTGCGAAAGCAACCGTTCCGCGGTCACCGCCACTTGGGCGCCCATCGCCACGGAGGGGACCACGGCCAGCCAGATGAGCAGGGTGCGCAGGCGCACCCGGCGGCGTCGGCGGGCCGTCGGCTGCCCGCGTACGCCTTCGGGTTCTATGACAGACATCGGACCTCGGGAACGGGGCGGCAGGGGCAGCCGACAGCCGAACCGGAATCAACCGCTCCGACTGTGGCGGGATGTGAGGGTGCCGATCATAACCAGCCACCACGAGGAAACAGATAGGTGTCCTCCGAGGCCAAAGCGTGCTATCGGCGACGGATCACCACCCGTGAGAGACCGGATCGGAACCCAACCGCGACGTCCCCGACACCAAGACGGGCCCCCTGCGGCCACCATGTGGCCGCAGGGGGCCGCCGGATCCGGAATATCCGGTCAAAACATCCGGGTTGTCGGGTCGTCAGTCGCTCACGACCTGCCCCACCAGGACCGCCCCCGACCCGCACGGATGTCGGTCACCTTCGCGACACCGTGGGCGTCCGCGGGGTCGCTGTGGGGCTGCAGGCCCTTCAACCGGGCCCGCCACGGCCCGTCGGCCATCTCCAGCTGCACGAGGACCGGACCCTCGGGCAGGGGCACGGTCTCGCGCCGCTTGCCGATCTCGTTGACGGCGTTGTCGTCCGTCGGGAGTTCGGTGGGGTCGTCGTGCTCCGCCAGTTCGTAGAGGTTGACGATGAGGTTGTCGTCACCTCGGTAGTGCAGGGCGAGGTCCGCCGTTCCGCCGGTGTGCAGCAGGACGTCGGGGCCGCCGCCCTCCAGTTCCTCCTCCGTCAGCAGCGACGCCGCAGCCAGCGGCAGCACCCGCAGCTGCCAGCGGCCTTCCGCCTTCAGCTGGAGCCGCAGCCGCCCGTTCCCGGGGACCAGGGTGAGCACCCGGCCCCGGAAGTTCTCCTCGCAACTGTTGACGAGGCTGTCGCCCTCCTTGTTGAACCGGGTGAGGGGCCACAGACCCGTGTACCCGTCGCCGCGGACGGCGAGTTCGACGATGACCGGCCCGGGCGGCAGCCCGTTCACCGTGATCACGTCGTTGTCCCGACCGCTCTGCGCGTACGGCTCGAAGCCGGCCCCGAACACCCACCGCGGAACCGCCGTCGCCGGCACGGGAGCCGGTACGGGAGCCACGGGCGGAGCGGGGACCTGACCGGGAGCCGGGGCCTGGAACGCGACCGGAGCCTGGAACGGAGCCTGGGGCGGCACGGGAGCCGGGGCCTGGGTCGCGACCGGAGCCGGGACTTGGAACGGGACCGGCCCCGGGGCCTGGAACGACGGCGGAGCGTGGACCGGCGGCGCGGTGTGGACGGGCTGCGGGGTGTGGACGGGTTGCGGGGTCTGTTCCGCGTCCGCGACGTCCACGCCGTGGTCCGTCACCAGGCCGGCGAGGCCGTTCACGTACCCCTGGCCCACCGCACGGAACTTCCAGCCCCCCGCCCGCCGGTACAGCTCGGCGAGCACCATCGCCGTCTCGCCGCCGGCATCGGTCACGTCGTACCGCGCGACCGACGTGCCGTCCGGTGCGAACGCCTCCACCGACGCCCCGTACACGTCCCGCATCGCCCCGCGCTCCGTCGAGCCGACCACGACGACCCGGCCGATCGCCTCCTCGACCGCCGGCAGGGCGATCTCCAGCCACGCCGTGCCGGCCTCGTCCCCGAGCAGCCGCACCGCGCCCGACGGATGGACGGGCGCACCGTGGAACACGATGTCCCCGTCCCCCCTGGCCCTGCCCTGCTCCGTCACCAGCAGCGCCAGCGCGTCCAGTCCGCCCCGCACGGCGACCCGCAGCGGCACGGTCGGCACGAAGGCGTTGTCCCCCTTGATCATGTCCCCTCCCCGGAATCGATCATCCGATGACCGTACCCGGCGTTCGCCTCGTCCGGCCGGAAAACGTCACCCCCCGAAGAAGCCCGGCACCCGCAGGTCCGGCGTGCCGATGAGAGCGGCCCGGTCGAGCAGGATGTTGTTGTTCTCGCAGCTCGTCTCCGGGAGCAGCACGCACGCGTGACAGGCCGCCAGGTTGAGGCCGTCCGCGCCGCTCGCCTCGGACTCCATGCACAGGGGGTCGTTGGAGCACCAGCGTGCCCGCTGCATGGCCGCGCGCAGGGTCGCGTCGAGGCGGTCGGGGTTCCCCTGGGCCACGATGCCGCCGAGGCTCCCGGCGGAGTCGCTGGTGGCGGTGTAGATGAGCACGCCGGCCATGCCCTCCTGCGCGTACAGCCGCTCGCGGAGCGCTGCGGCCGGATACCCGCCGTCCAGGCTCCATTCGTTGATCAGGACGTGCGCGAGCGTGTGCAGCAGCACGAAGCGGGGCGTGGCCTGGGAGGTCGGCACGGGCTTGCCCGAGGGGCCGATGCGCTCCCGCATCAGCCTCTCGTGGTTGCGCCGGATCCTTCGGGCACGGGCTTCGACGCCGGCGTCCTCCTCCCAGGCCCGCAGGCGCTCGTCGTCCAGCCGCAGGAACACCCCTTCGCCGCTCACCTCGAACGCGGGCAGCCAGTCGGGCTTCTCCAGGGAGATCGTCGCGCGGCGGTTGTCGTCGTCGGCCGGGCTCGGTTCCTCCACCCGGCAAAACGACTGCAGGGCACGGACTTCGCGCAGCCGCTTGAGCAGCATCACCTGCTCCACGCCGTGGGACGTGCGCAGCCCGTCGATCGGGGCGAGGGGGGGCTCGCAAACGAACTCCTGGTCACCGGCGTCCTCGCGCTCGGGGTGCGGCTTGCACAGGCTGTCGTACTCGCCCCGGTACAAGTCGGCACGGGCGTCGCCCTCACCGTCCGGGTCCTCCCCCTCCGCGTCGTCGCCCTGCTCCGCCTCCTGCGCGCGCCGGCGCTGCACGCAGGCGACGACTTCGTCCGGCGTGTACTGGGGATGGTGCGTGAGGACGTTCTCGACCTCGACGTAGCGGCGGATGAAGGCGGGATCCTCGTCCTTGAGCTTGTCGTAGACGCGTGCGGTGATCCTGTCGATCCCCTCGCTCCACGGCGGGATCGACAGGGCCGAGTGCATGACGGGGAACCACACCGAGGAAGAGCCCCGTTGGAGCGTCCTCGGTGCCTCGTCGCAGCCTTCCGCCGGGGCGTCCTTGAGCCAGGGTCGGCGGCCGCCGCAGCGGATGCCGAGCTCCTTGAGGGCCCGGCGTCGGAAGGCCCCTTCCATGGAGACCTCGTCGGCCCCGCAGCTGCAGGCGATCCGCACGGCGCGCAGTGACGCCGTCGATCCGTCGGCGTGGAAGGTGAGTTCGCCGCCGCACGTGCCCGTTCCCGTGTTGCGGGTGCCCCGGTGCACCCACTTCCAGAAGGGGAAGTCCTCCAGGTGCCCGCGGGTACAGGCCATCACGAAGCGGGACGGCACCAGGCTCTCCTGGCAGGTGGAGCACTCGGCTTTGCCGGTGGGCGGGTTGAACTTGCGGAAGGGCTGCAGGAGTCGACACTCGGGGCACGAGTACATGACCGGGAACCGCACGGCCCGCACGCCGTCGGTCGCCCGGTCGGGATCGGGTGCCGGGGGCAGCCGGAACGCATGGACCCGGAGCTTGCGCGACAGTCGCGGTTCGCTGATGAGCGGGGCCTCGGAAACGTCCCAGGAGTCGATGCCCCGCACGAGGAAGGACTCGTTCTCCACCGCGATCATGGCGCCCACGCCGTAGGTGGTGACGAGTTGGGCGCGCCTGACCTCACCGAGGCGCCGGGCGGTCCGGACGGGGCCGGCGGGAAGGCCGCGGCGCCGCTGACGGGGATTGGCGGGGCTCATGGTTCAGCGCTCCTCGAAGAAGGTGGACGAGGCGTCGACGTCGCGCAGGCTCCACAGGGTCGGCCGACCCGCGCCGTCGGTCTCGTCGTCGTAGCCGCTCAGCAGGGCGGGGGCACGGTTCGCACGCGTGGCTTCGTACACGAGGCGGGGGTGCAGGGCCGCCTCGTCCCGCCACCACTCCACGAAGTCGTCGAAGGCCCTGGCGGTGGCCTTGGATTCCGATTCCTCCACCTTCCCCACCCGGTCGAGGAGGATGGGCCGGACCGTGTGCCGGAGGTCTTCGACGTAGTCCTCGACGCGGGCGGCGGCGTCGTTGGGGCGGGCGGCCGGAAGCATGAGCCGGGCCAGGGCGACGATCACCGCGTGCAGACCGCGGTCCCGGGCACGCACCGAGAAGGGGGTCACGCTGGTGGACTCCACCTCCCGGTACAGGGCCGAATGGAAGTGCTGGAAGTCCTCGTAGTGGGAACGGTCGCGCGAACGCGCGGAGTTGAGCATGACCGCGACGAGGCCAGGGTGTCGGCGGCCGACGCGGCTCGTCGCCTGGATGTACTCGGCGGTCGTCTGCGGCTGGCCCATCACGGCCATCAGCCCGAGCCGGTCCACGTCCACGCCCACCGAGATCATGTTGGTGGCGAGGAGGACGTCCAGCACGTCCGACATCGGCAGGTGCCGCTCGACTTCCTTGAGGCGCCTGGAGATGTCGCTCGCGTTGGCCCGGCTGCTCAGCTCCGTGAGACCGGTGACCGGCCTGGGCTTGGTGCCGTCGCGCGAGGCCAGGTGTTCGAGGCGGTCCTGGACGTCGTCGAGGACCTGGAGTTCCGCGGAGGACAGGAGGCGCAGGCTGTTGAAGTACCCGACCAGCGTCCAGTAGGCGTCCTTCACCTCGGGCGTGGCCTCGCAGGTCATCGCCCGGTGCAGCAGGGCCGCGTACACCCGGATCAACAGCGTGGACTGGCTGGTGCTCGACGTCAGCAGTCCGACGTACCGGCGCGCGGCCTTGCGTTCGCGCGGGGTCTCCACGGCGAACCAAGAGTCACGCGCGTCGATGCCGGCGGGCGGGAACTGGTCGACCGAACGGGCGAAGAGCCGGGTTCCCTGCTCATCGGCACGACGGATGGTGGCGGTCGAGGCAATGATCTTCGGGCGCTCCGCGAGCGCGTCCACCGCCGTCTCGTAGAGCCCCGTCAGCGTGCCGAGGGGCCCCGAGATCAGGTGGAGTTCGTCCTGGACGATGAGCTCGGGCGGTCGCGTGCCGTCCTCCCGGTCACGGTTGAAGAGGGCCGCCGTCGCCGGCCGCCACGGCATCGACGCGAACTTGTCGACGGTGGCGATGACCAGGGTGGGACGGGCCCGGTAGACGGCCTCGTCGACCAGATGCACGGGAAGGCCCGAGCCGAAGTCGCAGGACGCCGCCGGACAACGGATGTCCATGCGTTCGGCGGCCTCGTCGACCGCGTACGCGTCCGGGGAGAGGGACTCGCCGCACCAGGGGCAGCTGCGCAGCTGGACCGGGTTCTCCGTCTGGATGCCCTTCAGCGGATTGGCGCGGAGCTCGGCGATCCGCTCGGCGGCGACGGCCAGCGTGTTGGGCGTCGCCGACCGTCCCACCCACATGCCGATCGAGATCTCCTCGCGGCCGAGGGCGGCCGGGTCGGCCGCCCGCAGCCGCTCCATGGCACAGATCAGCGCCGCGGCACGCTCGAACTGCTGCAGGGTCAGCAGCCGCAGCGTGTAGCGCATGAGCACGGTCACCCCCGCCCCGGCCTCCCCGTCGCGCAGGCGACGGTGGAAGGCGGTGAAGGCGATCAGTCCGAGGTAGGCCTCCGTCTTGCCGCCACCGGTGGGGAACCAGAGCAGGTCGGACACGTCGCGGTCCTCGTGGCCGGGGTCGACGATCCCGGCGAGGCACAGCAGTACGAAGGACACCTGGAACGGTCGCCACCGGCCCGCGTACACGTCGGGCGTCCCCTGCCTGCCGTCCTTGATCCAGGACGTTCGGGCTCGCTGGTCGGCCATGGCGATGTTCGCCAGCCGGAAGGCCTTCAGGATCTCCGGCCGATCGCCGTCCGCCAGCAGGTCCACACCGGCGCGCATGCGCTCCAGGGCCCGGCGGCAGCGCCGGATCTGGTCCCGGGCGACGGCCTCGTGCTCCGTGCCCGCCAGCAGGTCCGTCTGCCGGGCCTGGTCCTCGATCCACCGCTCGTAGTCGGACAGCAGCCGGCGCAGCGCCCCGACCACCTCCTCGGCGGGGTTCGTGCCGAGCCCGTACATGGTCAGGGCACGGTCGTCGATGTGCGGATTGGAGTCCGTCAGGAGCACTTCGTGGGACGGTACGAACTCGGTGCGCACGGACGTGACGGCCGGCGGCCGCGGGTCGACGGTGCCGACGGCGGGAGGCGTCCAGTCCCAACGTGCCGCGCAGCCGTGCCCGGTGGCGAAGCTCGGTGCGTGGCGGTGCAGGAGCCGGCTGAGGGCCTGCTCCGCGTCGACGGCGCCGAGGGACACGGGCCGTACGACGAAAGCGGCGCGATCGGCGTCCTCGGCGGTCACCTCCAGTGTCGGCTGGTAGAAGCAATGCGCGTCGCGGAGGTCGAACAGGCCGACCTGGAGGCTGTTGACGACCGTGGCCGTCACGGAGACGGTTCCGTTCGGCCCGGATGCGGGACGGACCAGCACCCTCAGTTCCAATCCCGGCTCGTGCAGTGTGACCGCTTCACGCGAGCCCGGATCCGAGACGTCCACGAAGACCGGTTCCGGACGCAGCGTGACCCGACGCCAACGCTCCCGCTGGGCCCGGGTGCTGCGTGCCTCGGTCCGCTTCGCGGCGATCGGGTTGCCGTCGGCGTCCTCGGGCAGGTAGACGGCGGCCCGGACGTCGAAGCGGATCCGCCGGGACACCGCGGGATCCACGGCGAAGGTCAACCCGAACGACGAGGGCATGCGCACGTTGGCCAGGGAGACGCCCAGGTCGCCGGCGTCCTCCTCGCCGCCCCGGCGGGCGGGCTCCGGAGCGGAGTCCTGCCCGTCGCGTACGGATTCCAGCTCGCCCGGTTCGGCCGCGAGGTTCTCGGGCCCGGGGCGCGGGAACAGGACGCCGACGGGATACACGGTGATCGGGGCGTCGTCGACGAGGATCTCGTCCTCGCCGCCCACCGGACCCATCAGGTCGTCGCGCAGGGACTCCACCAGCGCGTCGCGCACCTCGTAGTGCGCGTGGTGGACCGTCCTACTCATCGTTCTCCCCCTCGGTGCCGCCGAGCTCGGTGGCCTCGTCGTCGTACCAGTGGAACCGGCCCAGTCCGCACAGGCGGGGCGCCAGCCACACCCCGTGGGGGCCGAGGCCGGCCCGCTCCGTCACCGCGGGGCTCCCGGCCACGCTCTCCACGCCGTCCACGCGCAGCCCCGAGATCCGAAGCGGCCAGCGGTCGACCTCGCCGTGCGCCGGGCGGCGCAGCATGCGGTGCAGGTCCGTGCGGAACCGCTCCGAGACGACGGCGACGGGGTGCCCGTCGACCAGCACCGCGTACGGCGGGGACTGGTCGGCCGCGACGGGGATGCCGTGCAGCAGCTCCAGCTCCGCGGGCATCCCCCGCTCCACCGCGACGGTCAGGTGGTCCAGCAGGGCCGCCGGGTCCGGGGCGATGTCATCGACGCCGGGGGGCTGTTCGTGGCACACGTCCGGTGCGAGCAGTTCGATCCCGTTGCGCGCCCATGCGCTGCGTCCCCCGACGTACCAGCGGTCGAGGCGCTTGTCCTTGCGGACCAGCCAGGAGTTGGGCGCGTCCAGCACGTACAGGTCGTCCCGGGCCCGGGTCATGGCGACGTAGAGCAGGCGGGCCTCCGCGGCCGGGTCGTAGTCGTACCGCTTCCTGTCCACCCGTCGGGGTTCCTTCAGCACGCGCGGCTCGACGAGCAGGACCCGGTCGAACTCCAGCCCCTTCGCGCGGTGCACCGTGGACACCACCAGGGGTGACGGCTGCGCCGCCGTGAGTTCGTCGGGCAGCCGTCCCTCGGCGACGGCCCGGTGCAGCGCCGCGACGTCCACCGTGGCGCGCGTGCCCCGGGCGACCTTCCGGATCGAGCGCCACAGCGCCTCGGGGGTGCTTCCCTCCGGGACCGGGAGACCGGCCGCCAGCTCCAGGAACCGGTCCTGGCCGAGCATCGAGGCGCCGGTGGCCGCCAGCAGGCCCGTGATCCAGGCGGGTGCCGAGCGTTCGCGGGCGGAGCGTTGCAGGGTGTGCGGGACATCGGCGTCCGCGAGCATCCCGGAGAGCGTGAGGGCCTGCCCGTTGTCCCTGCACAGGATGGCGGTCGTGCCCGGGAAGTCGCGCAGCGCGGACCGTACGTACTCGTCGTCCAGGCTGCCGAAGTTCGGCTCCTCCAGCAGGAGCGAGCGCAGATCGCCGTGGATCCGCTCCGCCTCGCCCGCGGCCTCGGCCGGGTCGCGGGACACCCGCTGCAACCGGGGGCCGTAGGGGAGCGCGACCCGGGCCGCATCCGTACGCGCCCGGAAGTTGTCCCCCAGGTGCAGCTCGACGAGGTCATCGCCGAAGGTGGCGCGGACCCAGTCCAGGAAGCGGTCCGTCTCCTCGGCACGCCGGTCCGGGTCGGAGACCTGGAAGCCGTAGACGGCCTGGGCGGAATCCCCCACGACGGTGAAGCCGCTGTTCTCCTGGAACCGGTCGAGCAGCGACTCGACCATCTCCCGGCGGACCCCGACCAGGTCCTGGACCTCGTCGATCACCACGTGCGCGGGCACGCCCTGCTCGCCGACCTCGACGGCGCCGCGGTCGATGGCGGTCGTGGCCGCCTCGATCCGCTCGTCGAACGTGTACGCGCGCCAATCGGTGTCCGGGTAGGCGCGCGTCAGCAGCGACGACGCCCAGGCATCGAACGTCTGGGCCCGCACCCGCTGCGCCGCGGCGGCGTGCCGTTCGATCCGCTCGCTCAGTTCGCGCACGGCCGCCCGGGAGAAGCTGAGCACCAGGATCTCCCCGGCCTCCAGCTCCTCCCGTTCCACCAGCGCGTCGAGACGTCGCACCAGGGTGTGGGTCTTGCCCGCTCCGGCGCCGGCCGTGACCAGGACGCGGGCGTCCCAGGGCTGGTCCACGACGGCCTGCTGCCCGGCGGTGAGCCGGTGCTGCGCCAGTACCGGTGACGTCATCGGTTCTCGCTCCACAGGTACTCGAACTCGGTGAAGGCGAGCTCCTCGCCGAAGTTGGTGACGTTGTCGCGCACGTTGAGGATCAGGCAGGTCGGCTTGCCGCCGTTCTTCGGCCCGCGCAGGCCGCGTCCGATCATCTGCTGGTAGACGTTCGGGCTGTAGGTCGGCCGGGCGACGACCACGACGCGGGTCGCCGGCGCGTCGAAGCCCTGGGTGAGCACGCCGTAGTTCGTGAGCACCTGGATACGACCCTTGCGGAAGTCGTCGATCCGCTTGCGTCGCTCCGCCGTGGGCGTGGCCGAGTCGATCGCGGCGGCCTTGATCTCCCGGTCGCCGAGCTTCGCGGCGAGGAACTTGGCGTGCGCCACCGACGTGGCGAACACCAGGACCGGCCAGTCGTCCGGCATCGCGGCGATCTCGTCGACGATGCGCTGGTTGCGGTCGTGGTCGTCGGCGAGGCGCTGTTCGGCCCCCTTGGGCAGGGTGGCGAACCGTTCGGAACGCTTCAGCTCGTCGGGCGTCAGCACGATCTCTCCACCGTGCAGCTCCCGGTGCTTGACCTGGGCCAGTACGCCGATGTCCTGCAACTGCCGGATCGCGTCGGCGAGGTCGCCGTCGAACACCCCGGTGTCGAGCCGGTTGCCGAAGCGCTGGACGAGCAGCCGGGTGAGCTCCTCGTTGTTCCGGTAGGGCGTCGCGGTGAGACCGACCAGGTGCCGGCTCGTGCGGTGGTGGGTCAGGTCCAGGTGCGCGAGCAGTTCCGTGTACCGGGGGGACATCGCGGTGTGGGCTTCGTCGACGATGATCAGCGACGCCGTGTCGCGCAGCCAGGCGTAGTCGTCCGTGCCCAGGCAGTGTTCGAGCTTGGCGTCGGTGGCGACGACGAGGTGGGGCCTGCCGTCGACGGGCGTGGCCTCGTTGGTCGTCCAGAGCCGGTTGATGACGAGCGGCATCTCGGGTCCGACCTTGTTCCAGACGAACCTCCAGCTCTGCACCGCCTGCTCGCACAGTTCCTCGGTCTGCGCGATCCACAGGACGGGGCCGGGGAGCTCGTCGCTGTCGCGCATCCAGCGGATGACGCCCTCGGCCGTCACGCGCGTCTTGCCACCGCCGGTGGGCAGGCTGAGCATGCCGCGCTGCGGCACCGGGTTCGTCAGCAGGCCGAGCAGCGCCTGGGCGAGCTGCTCCTGGTACGGGTGCAGGGCGGGGAACTCCGACGGCCCCTCGACCTCCAGCCGGGGTTCGAGGGCCGGTACCCGGGAGCCGGCGAAGGAGTCGGGGAAGCCCAGGTCGGTGACGAACCTGAGCGCCTTGTCGTTCCCGGTGAAGGAACTCGGGGCCCGGGTCGGGAACTCCAGGGAGAGGTCACGCGTGTGGACGCGCAGGATCGACTCTCCGTGGGCGTTGAAGGCCATCTCCGCGACCCGACGCGCGTCCGGCTCGGAGCCCTGTTCGTTGAGCTCGCTCTCCATGAGGCCCGGCGGAAGCTCGCCGCGCAGCGCCTCCTCGCCGATCAGCAGGGCGATCTTGTCGATGATGCTCTCGCTCTCGCGGACCGCGCGCAGCCGGGCCTGGAGCTCCTTGTCCTGCGCCTGGCGCTCCTGGAGCGCGAGCGCCTGCTCGCAGCCCTTGACGCCGAAGCCCCATTTGAACTCCTCGTCGGCCGCCCGCAGGACCTGCAGGCTGTTCAGCGAGTCCAGAACGTAGAGGGTCTGGCCCTTGCGCGCCCACTGGAGGGGGTTCGGCTTCACGCCCATGGGCGTGCGCACGACCTGTTCGAGCTCCGAGCAGCGCTGGATCTTGATGCCGCTCCCGGTGTTGCCGATACGGGTGCGGACGGTGGTGAACTCGTCGAAGAGCGGAGTCGACGGGCCCGCCTTGACGTGGGAGATCTCCTTGGCGATGACGTCCGAGACCTTGAGCATCCCCCATTCCTCGACCATGGCCTTGGCGCTCGCGGCGTCCGACTTGTCGGCGACGAGCAGAGCGGGCAGGCGTTCGCGGACGAGCTCGTTGAAGTCGGCCGCGGTGGTCGCGACGGCGATCTTGGAGTCGGGCTGCTCTTCCCAGGTGCCGCCCACCCGGCACCGGGTGGCGACGCCCTCCGGGAACTCGAACTCGACCCGGAGCAGCAGGGCGTAGGCGCGCCCGATGAACGCGTCGTCCTCGCTCTCCAGGACCCGTTCGAGCAGCTTGCCCCAACGCGCAGCGGGGACCCCCTCCGGCGTCGTCGGCATCCTCAGCCCCTTGGCGATCTCCGGGCCGACCTCCGCGACGGGGAGGATCGCGGCGAACTCCTTGAGCTGTGGGCCGACGGCCTCGGAGACCCGGACCAGCCCCAGGGACGTCCTGACCAGACCGTGCTTGGAGATCATCCAGCGCAGCGGGGAGACGATCGCCTGCCGGGAGGCGGCGGCCGTGCCGTACTGGCTGCTCCAGTTCTGTACGACACCGGACTCGGGCAGCGCGGCGACGAAGGCCGCTCGGCCCTCCTCCGAGAGGCTGGGGAGCAGGTGGAGCGGGCCCGCCGTCGCGGCGCCCTCGACGGTCAGCCGAGCGATGCCGGGGCGCGGCGAGTTCGGGGGGAGCGAGCGCAGGTGCCGTGCGTGGACGGCCTCGCGGTACTCCTCGAACCACCACTCGTTGCCCGGCCGGTGACCGACCGTCGGTCGGTCGGCGAGTCCGAGGTCGCGGAAGACCGGCCGGTCGCCCTCGTGGAACCCGAGGTCGACCGCGATCGACGCGTCCCGGCTTCCGTCCCCGGGCACGACGGGGCCGGGCAGCATGCAGTCGCGCATCGGTCGGTAGCGCCCGTCGACGGTCCGGACGTGCAGCACCTCCGCGTGCCGGGGGACCTTCGCGCGGATGCGGTCCACCTGGGCGTTGCCGCCGGCGCCGCGCAGCAGGAGCCAGAAGTTGGACCAGGCCTGGTCGTCGTAGTGCGCGAACCCCTGGTCGAGGACGCCTTCGAAGCGGCCCTGGGCGTCCGCGACGCGGATGCCGATGTTGTGCAGGTGCCGTCCCATCTCCGGGCGTTCGGAGATGCGGGGGTCGACGTAGTCCATGTCGTCGCGCAGCGAGTCCGCGGCGGTCCGGTGGAAGATCTCGCCCGCGGCGGGGGCCATCATGCCGTTCTTCTCGGTCAGCACGATCTTCGCGAGCCGGGCCTCGGCCGTGATGTCGGAGTCTCCGCGCAGGCGGCCGGCCTGGTCCTTGATCACCATGGAGGAGAGGATCTCGATGGCGTGGCACGAGGACTCGGGGGTGCCGTCGGCCACCAGGGCCTCCAGCCAGTCCTTGACGCTCTCGGGCTTCTTCCCGGCGGCCTCCAGTATGTGGTTCACCTTGCCGCGGCGGAGCCCCTGGGCGTCGGCGTCCACGGAGGGGTGGAGCCATCCGGCGGGTCGGCCCTCGTACTCCGACCAGATCTGCAGCCACTGCTTTTCGAGGCCGGCCGGCGTGACGAAGAGCTCCTTGGGGCGCTGCAGCCGGCCGTCCTGGTCCGGCAGGGAGGGCAGCTCGGCCGCCAGGGCCCACACCTGGCGCAGGAAGTAGTCGTCGGCCCAGTTCAGCCGCTCCTTGCTGCGGCCCGGGAGCAGCGGAAGGTAGGCGGCGGGGTCCTCGGCGGGCGCGAGCGCGGGCAGGGTGTCGACGACCAGACGGGCCGCGGCGTGGAGCAGCTCCCGGTTGAACGGGCTGCCGTCGAGCAGGTGTTGACGGTCCTCGTTCGTCTTCCACGGGGCGTTGAGGATGCCGGTCAGCGACACGTCGTACTTGGTGGGGAAGAAGGCCCAGAAGGCCCCCTTGCCGACGGGCACGGTGTGGAGGCCGTTGCGGATCGTGTATTCCGGCACGGCCCAGGAGATGTCGAGCACCGGGCGGTTGTGCAGCTCGCCGGCACTGGCCTCGACCTCGGCGGTGGGCGCGTGGGCGACGGTGAAGACCTTCCACTCCTCGATGGCCTGCTTCGCGCCGGTGGCCACTTCCTTGAGGGTGCGGTGGACTCCGTCGGACTCGACCGAGATGTCACGCCGGACGGGGGGAAGCGTGCGCTCGTCGTGGAGGAGGACCTGCCCGACGTGCGAGGAGAAGAGCTGGAAGTGCGAGGGGAACGCGTCCGTCTCCCGACCGTCGCGGGCCTTGTGGCCCTTGATGTCGCGGGCGAGTCGGGCGGCGGTGCCGGGGAGGAGCGGGAGGCGGACGACCGTCGTGGCCCACCGGAGCAGCCGGTCCAGATCGGCGTCGTCCGCGCGCTCCTGCTCGACGTCGAGGGGGCGGGCCATGCGCAGCACCGGGGTGTCCATGTCGATCTTGCCCTCCGCGCCGAGGGCCTGGGCGATCTCGGCCGCGGACCAGTCGCGGTCGAAGCCGAAGCTGCCGCTGCGGCTGAAGAACTGGGGGGTGTCGCTGACCGAGAGGACGGACTTCACGCCGACGCCGAAGCGGCCGATCTGACCGCCGCGCTTGCGGGAGACGCTCATGCGCAGGATCGTCTCGGCTCCCTCGGGGGTGACCGGCGAGCCCTCGTTCGCGCAGTAGAGGTGCCGCTCCGTGAGGACGACGTGCAGCTTGCCGCCCGGGCTGGCGGCGATCTCGTCGGCGGCGTTCTGCACGAGCTCGAACAGCTGACGCTCGCCGTATCCGCCCTGGGTGATGCGGCGTTCGCCGTTCGCGTGTTCCTGCACCAGCCCCGGATCGACCTTGTACGTCTGCAGGACCACCGAGGACTGGCGCAGAACGGTGGCGATCACGGGGGACAGCGAGGGGTCGGCGAACTGCCGGTCAGTCATGGAGCACCTGTCTCGAGAAGAGGATCCGAACCGATGACGAACTGCGTTGGATGGGTGGCGGGTTGCGGAAAGCCGGCCCCGGGGTCCGGGCGTCCGCTTCTATTGGGACGTGCGCTCCCCTCCGGAGCACGTACTTCACGATGTGGAATTCGGCATGGCTCCGCCCCGACCGAATTGCCGCCGAATTCGTCCAGCCGCTCGAAAGGGCGACTGCCACTGGTGCCAACTCGCTGTGGTGCGGTCGAGATCCCCTTGGCCCAAGGGGTGTTGGTAGGGAGAACCGGCCGTGGCCGACATGTGGACATGGCTCCGCCCGGTGGGATTGTGTCCCCTCTGTCCGCCCCGCGACAAGGAGGGACGTGACCGAAGGTATGTCGACGATCATGGTCGCGTCCACCCACTTCGCGGAATCGCTCTCCGCCCGGGCATTCCTTTCGAATCGACGTCTGCTGGCGCGGACCGCAGGGGTGTCGTCAAATGGCGTTTGACGTGATCTTGATCGTCAAATCCTGCTGATAGGCTGGCCGTTGTTCACATGGGACGGACTGGGAGGGGCCGCCATGGACGACATCGAGGACTTCGGAGCCTGGCTCGGACGCCAGCTCCGGCGGAGCGGACTGACGCAGGCGGAGTTCGCCGAGAAGCTGGGGCTGACGCGTGCCGCCGTGTCCGCGTGGGTGACGGGGAGGGCGCAACCGCGGACCGAGATGGTGCTCCGGATCGCGGAGTTGCTCGACACCGACGTCTCCACGGTCATCAACCGGCACACCGACGCCGGGTCCGCGCGACCGATCGGATGGCACCACCGCCTCGCCCACCGCGACGGCGGGCGCGAGTACGGCAACGCCGCGGCGTTCGCGTTCGAAGCCGGGCTGGCCGTGCTCGCACGCGAGACCGTACAGAACTCCCTGGACGAGCGGCTCGATCAGACCCGCCCCGTGCGCGTCCGCTTCACCCTGCACGAACTGACGGGCGAGACCCTCGCGGCGTTCCTGGCAGCCTTGCGGTGGAAGGAACTAGAGGCCCACTACGAGGCGGCGGCGCGGTCCCGGCAAAAGGTCGGCCGGGTACTGGAGGAGGGGCTGCGGGCCCTGCGCGACGAGTCCTCGCTGCTCCTCCTGAGGGTGGACGACTACAACGCGGCCGGGCTCACCGGTCCGGAATACGGGGACGGCCGGTTCGCCGCGGTGGTTCGGCGCCAGCTCGACAGCCACAAGCGGAACGATCGCGCGGGCGGGTCGTTCGGACTCGGCAAGGCCACTCTCTGGGCGGCCAGCCGGCTCGGTCTGGTGCTGATGAACAGCACCCTGTCGGAGAGCCACGAAGGGCGCACGGCCCGTCGTGTCATCGGCCGGCTCGACCTCCCGTGGCGAGAGGTGGACGGTGTCGCCTACGCCGGACCGGCCTGGCTCGGCGAGCCGGACACCGAGAAGGAGCGCGAGAGCGTGTCCCGGTCCTGGTGGGCGGACGAGCAGGACGTCGCCGACCTTCGGCTCGACCGCGACAGCGACGATCCCGGTACGTCGTTCCTCGTCGTCGGTGCCCATGACGCGGCCGGTGCCGGCGACACGCTCCAGGAGATGGCCGAGGCCCTGAACACGGCCGTCGCCGACAACTTCTGGGCCGCCATGACCGCGGGCCGCTCGACCGCGGCGACGCTGGAGGCCTCCGTCCGCGCCCTCCGCAACGACGAGACGGTCGTTCCCGAGCGGCGCATCGATCCGCACGAGCGACACCCCGCGCTCGCACGCGCCTTCCGCGCCTATCTCGACGGTGAGACCGTCACCGAACTCACCGCCGCGGACCAGGTCGCCGAGGCCTTGGTACGGCTGGACGTCCCCCCGCTCCGGTCCGAGGGGCGGGGGGCCTCGCCGGTCACCCACCGGGCGGTCCTGCTGGTGACGCCCGCGGCGGACTCGGACGAGGAACACAGCCGCATCGTGTGCATGCGCGGCACCCGCATGACGGTCACGTCCCGTCGCCCCCGGAGCCTCGGCATGGGGGTCGACCCCTTCCAGGCCGTACTCCTCGCAGGGTTCGCCACCGGAGACGACGGCGACGCGGTCCACGCCGCCGAGGCCTTCCTCCGGGCCGCCGAGCCTCCGGAGCACGACCGGTGGGGCGTCACGGAGGAACTGTCCGCGCTGTATCCCAACGCCCCGCGCCGACTGACCGAGTTCAACGCCGGCATGGACGCGGCACTGCGCGGCCTCATCGGTCGTCGCGCCGCCCGCGAGGTGTCCGCCGGGCCCGAGGTGCTCCGCAGTCTCCTCCGGCTCGACCCGCCCGCGGCGGCCGCGGGCCGGCGCGCGCACGGGTACCCGGTCGTCGACCGGGTCACCGGACGCGTCGATCCCGAAGGTGCTTGGACCCTCGACGTGACGGTGACCGTGCCGCAGCGCGAGGACCCGTGGCACCTCGTTCCCGTCGTCCGGTTCGACGTGCGCTCCGGCGGGAGGCCGGCCCTGGAGTGGGCCGAACTGACCGGGAAGGAGAACTGCGCCATCGTCGACGGCACGGTCGTCACGGCACCCGACGTGCGCACCGTCCGGTTCGGCGGGGTCACCGCCGTCGCCAGCCATCCCGTCGCCGCCGCCATGGCGGGCGTGATCGTGGACATCCAGCAGGCACGGGAGGCCTCCGCATGACCACCGTCTACCCCTACCCGACCCTCGTCGGAAAGACCGATGTCACCGTCCGGCAGGCGAGCATCGACGGAGTGCCCCTCCAGCTCTCCCTCGTCTCCCAGCGGGAGCGTGTCGTCGCCTTCCACCAGGTCGAACGCGACGACTGGGTGGAGGGTGTCCTGGAGCTGGAGGTCTCCGTCCCCAACGACGAACTGGCCGACGGTCCGTGGGCCGGAGTCACGTGCGTCGCGGTGCTGACCGAGGGAGCCACGAACACCCGTGTCGTCAGCCGCCTCCGGCGGGACCGCGGCGAGAAGCACTGGCACGGCGAAGTGCGCATCCGGCGTTCGGAGCACCTGGCCCGCGCCGTGCTCGACGTACGCGTCGTGGGCAGCCACGGGGGTGTCGACGGCCGGATCATCGGCGCCTGCGACACCCCGTGGGTCATCGACTTCCTCGCGCGGACGACCGCACGCCGGCGCGAGACGGAGATCGTGGAGGAGGACTTCCGGGACGGCCCGCGGGAATGGCTCCGCCCGTTCAAGGACGCCGCGTGGTTCATCGACACCACCGGCGACATGCCGACCATCCTGCTCAACACGTCCTTCGAAGGGTTCACCGGTTTGCTGGGCGGCGCCCGGGGACCGCTGGAGAAGGCCACGGCGGGGCTGGTGGCGGCCCAGATCGCCGGCGAGGTCTGGGCCACGATGTTCCACACCGCCCTCGGCGATCTCGAACCGGACGAGAACGGGACGCCTCAGCTTCCGGGTGGATGGCGGGAGTCCGTCCTGCGCGCCATGCTCCCCGACGTCCTTCCGGGCCGCCCGATCGCCGATGCCCTGACCGAGGCGTACGGCCGGCGCGGGGAAGGAGCCGGCTGGGACGAGCTCCTGCCCCGGATCCAGTACGCGGCCTCGCGACGGGCCCAGATCCCCAAGAACCTCACCGCGGCGCTCCGAGCCGTGTCGCGCGCCCAGGAAGGACCGGTCCGATGATGCGGTACGAAGCCCCCGAAAGGCTGGCGACGCTTCCCTCCGCAGCCGTCTCCACGTACCTGACCAGCGGGGTGCGAGCGGGGCAGGAGCGGCTGCCGCAGGTGGCGGTACTGCGCGCGAGCACGGCGATCGCGGACGACTCGGCCCGCTGGGACACCGCTCCCGTCCGGGAGCTGCTGGACGAGGCGATGCACCGGTTCGCCGGTTCGCGCGCCGCGGCGGACGCCTGGCTGGCGCCCAGGCTGCACGCCACCCTGCGCATGACCCGCGCCGAGGCGGCGCGGCCGGAGCTGTGGAACTTCCTCGCGCTGGCCGTCGCGCCGGACTACGTCCTGTGGCGGCACCTCGCCCCGGGCGAGGCCGGGGACGACACGGCGGGGCGGGTCAGTGCCCCGAGGTTCTCCGGGCCCCACTACACGCAGGCCTTCGCCCGGTTGTGGTGGGCGGCCGAGATGTTCCGCGACGGGCACGACTACCGACCGGTCGAGATCGCGTGCGGCAGTCAGGACATGATCAACACGGCTCTGCGCCTGGACGCCATCGACCACAAACCCACCGCGTTGGCGATGGTGCGGGTCCTGAAGGGACTGGCCGATGCGAGGGCGACACGACTGGGCGACCGCGTCAACGCCCTGTGCGCCGCGGTGAACGCGGCGGGCAGCACGCTGATGTACGACGTGATCGCACCGCACGACGCGGCCGACCACGACGCCCTGGCCCGGTGGATCGAGGACGCCGAGGTCGCGCCGGCCGTCCCGTGGGACGGGTTGCCGGACGGCCCCGAGGACGGCGCCGCGCGGCGGGCCTCCCTCGATCTCCTCACGGTGATGTTCGAGAGGTTCAGCTCCGCGGCGCCCCTTCGGGACCGTGACCGGGCACGACCGTCCGAATCCTGAAGCCGTCCGGGGTGCGTGTCCGCCGGTGGGAACCGGTGGACACGCACCCCGTTCGACCCGCCGGTCAGCCCCCGTCGACGGCCGGGGTCAGCCGCAACGAGATGCTGTTGATGCAGTAGCGCTGGTCCGTGGGGGTCGGGTAGCCCTCGCCCTCGAAGACGTGGCCCAGGTGGGAGCCGCACTTCGCGCAGCGGACCTCGGTGCGGACCATGCCGTGCGAGGTGTCGGCGAGCAGCTCGACGGCCTCGCTGTCCTTCGGGTCGAAGAACGACGGCCAGCCGCAGTGCGATTCGAACTTCTCCGAGGAACGGAACAGTTCGGCGCCGCAGCCGCGACAGGAGTAGACGCCCTCCGTCTTGGTGTCGGTGTACTCACCGCGGAAGGCGGGCTCGGTGCCCGCGAGGCGGAGCACCTGGTACTCGGACGGGGTCAGCTCGGCCTGCCACTGCTCGTCCGTCTTCTGGACCTCGTACGACATGATGTGATCGCTCCCTCAGCTCGACAGGCGGGCGAGACCCAGCTTTTCCAGGATGTGCGGTCCCAGATCCGTGACGTCGCCCGCGCCCATCGTGAGAACGAGATCACCGGGCTTGGCCATTCCCGCGATGACGTCGGCGACGGCTTCCTTCGAGTGCTCGGCGGTGACGTCGGCCCCGGCGGCGCGGGCGGCGGCGATGATGATCTCGCTGGTGACGCCCGGGATCGGGTCCTCGCGGGCCGGGTAGATGTCCAGGACCACGGAGGCGTCGGCCAGGGAGAGGGACTGGCCCATCTCCTTGCCGAGCTCCTGGGTGCGGGAGAAGAGGTGGGGCTGGAAGACGACCAGGATCCGGGAGTCCCCGGCGGCGCCGCGGATGGCCTCCAGGTCGGCGGTCATCTCCGTCGGGTGGTGCGCGTACGAGTCGATGACCTGCACGCCGGCCGCCTCGCCCTTGAGCTGGAGGCGGCGCTTGACGCCGGTGTACTTGCCGAGCGCGGAGGCCAGGTTGTGCGCCGGGATGCCGAGGGCGACACCGGCGGCGAGGGCCGCGACGGCGTTGTGCGCGTAGTGGCGGCCGGGCACGGAGACGGTGAAGGTGAGCATCCGGCCGTCGATGACGACGGTGACCTCGCTGGTCAGACCGCGCGGGGTGATCTTGGTGATGCGTACGTCGGCCTCGGGCTCCTCGCCGTACGTGACGACGGTGAGGCCCTCGCGGCCGGCGACGCGGCGGGCGATCTCCGCGGCGCCCTCCTGGCCGTGGGCGACGACGAGGGTGCCGCCGGGCACGATCCTGCCGACGAAGGTCTCGAAGGACTCGTGGATCTCGTCCATCGACGCGTAGTTGGCGTGGTGGTCGAGTTCCGCGTTGAGGATGATCGCGACCTGTGGGGCGTACTTGTGGAAGCTGCGGTCGCTCTCGTCCGCCTCGGCGACGAAGATGTCGCCCTCGCCGTGGTGCGCGTTGGAGCCGGGGGTGTCCAGGTCGCCGCCGATGGCGTACGAGGGGTCCAGGCCCAGCGCCGAGAGGGACACCGCCAGCATCGAGGTGGTGGTGGTCTTGCCGTGGGTGCCGGCGACCGCGATCGGGCGCAGCCCGTCCATCAGCCCGGCGAGGGCGTCGGAGCGGTGCACGACGGGGATGCCGAGCTCGGCGGCGCGGGCCAGCTCCGGGTTGTCGGCGCGGATGGCGCTGGAGACGACCACGCAGGTGGAGTCCTCGGCGAGGTGGTCGGCGGCGTGCCCGATGTGGACCGTGGCGCCGTGGGCGCGCAGCGCCTGGGCGGTCTCGGAGTCGCGGGAGTCGCTGCCGGCCACCTTGGCGCCGCGCTGGGCGAGGATCTTCGCGATGCCGGACATGCCGGCGCCGCCGATGCCGATGAAGTGGGGCCGTTCCATGGCGGTCGGCAGGCCGGGCTTCATTCAGGTCGCTCCAGGATCGAGTGCTGGGTGTGGTGCTGTGCGGTTGACGCTTCGGGCTGGGCCCTGCGGACCCAAGCCTATTCGTTGTGGGCGAAGAGCTTGAGCACGGGAACGCCCACCTTGTGA
The DNA here is from genome assembly GCF_042892775.1 of Streptomyces sp. NPDC001717. Lineage (NCBI taxonomy): Bacteria > Bacillati > Actinomycetota > Actinomycetes > Kitasatosporales > Streptomycetaceae > Streptomyces > Streptomyces sp. NPDC001717. The sequence continues at coordinate 71,529 of NZ_JBIAUK010000026.1, forward strand.
CGGGCCCGGGACGCCCAGTCCCGGTGGAAGAACTCCTCCACGAAGTGCGGGGCCGTCAGGACGATCACCTCGTCGGCGCCGGTCTCCTCCACCACCGACTTCAGTTTGTCGAGCGGGTGGCGCTCGATGATCTGCCCGATGACGTTGGCGCCCTTCTTTCTCAGGGCGTCCATGGAGTAGGCGAGTGCCTGTTCGGCCGGGCCCCGTGCCGCCTCGCCCTCGGGTTCGTCACCCTCGTGGATGGCCTCGGGAAGCTCACCGAGCGCTACGTCGTCGATGGCGCGCAGCAGTCGGTCCTGGTCGCCACGGGGTTGCATGAGGACGACGAAGGAGACCGAGTCGTCCCCGTGCAGGGTGGTGACGAAGTCCACGTCCACCGCGGTCAGGGGCTGCTCGATCATCAATACGCTCGTGAACACGGACGCCCTCTCCTTCATGGGCCGAGGCCGGCCGGCCGGCCCCCTGCGGAAACCATCCTGCCCCGCTCCCACGCGGGGCCATACGCAGATATACGTGCCCAGGCATGTGCCCTCTGGAAGCTAAACGGAACTAGAAATTCCGCCTTTGTGTCAGATCCGACGGTAACGCGTGAAGAGGAACCCGGCCTCTTCCAGTACGCAGGCGGGCGCGAGCCGGTGCGGAACCGTGACGGAAGGCCCACCGGCGATCCGCTGCGCGTCACCCGCGGTGAGCATCGGGGAGATCGTCAGGCACAGCTCGTCGAGGACGTCGGCGGCCACGAACTGGCCCAGGAGCCTCGGCCCGCCCTCGGTGAGCTGGCGGCGCAGGCCCCGCGCGGCGAGCTCCCGTACGACGCGGGCCGCGTCCACGCGCGCGCCCTCGCCCGCCACCACGACCTCCGCCCCGGCGGCGGTGGCCTCGGCCACCCGCCCGGCGGGCGCGGCGGCGCCGGTGAGCACCAGGGTGGGCACCAGGGGGGAGGTGAAGAGGGGCAGCGCGAAGTCCAGGTCCATGCTCGCGGTGACCACGGCGATGACCGGGGCGGGGCCCTGACCGGCGGCCGCGCGGCGGGCCGCGAAGACCTCCCGGGCCCGGGCCGGGCGGTAGCCCTCCTGGCGAACCGTTTCCGCTCCGACGACCACCACGTCGGCCAGGGCCCGCAGGGTGCCGAAGATCCGCATGTCGGTCTCGCCGGAGATGGGCTGCGAACGGCCGTCGTGCTGGCCGGCCCCGTCCAGGGTGGAGACCATGTTCGCCCGCAGCCAGTGCTCTCCCGGCCCGAGCGCGGGGTACGCGTACGCCTCCGCGAGCTCGTCCAGGGACCACTCCCGGTCGGCCGGCGCCTCCGGGGAGACGGATGTCTGATCGGTCACAGGGAACAGGCGTCGCATCGGTGCAGTCTGACACGCCCCGTAGAGTTAAGGGCTGTGCCGACATCACTCTCCGCCCCCGGTTCCGCCTCCCGGCCCCCGATAGCCGACGCGGGCCCGCAGGCACTGTGCGCCCGCGAGCCGCACGTACCCGCCGAACGGCTGGTGGCCGAGATGGTCCCGCCGCCGCGTTTCGACTCGGTGCGCTTCGACACGTACAACCCGGATCCGACCCAGCCGAGCCAGGCCGAGGCCGTCACCGTGCTCAGCGGCTTCGCCGCGGGGCTGGGCGGGGCGCACGCGAGCGGCGCCGCGAAGAAGCGCTGGTTCTCCAAGAAGCCGGCGGCACCCGCCGGCCCGCGCGGGGTCTACCTCGACGGCGGCTACGGCGTCGGCAAGACCCACCTGCTGGCCTCCCTGTGGCACGCCACCCCGGCCGAACCCGCGCTGAAGGCCTTCGGCACCTTCGTGGAGCTGACGAACCTGGTCGGCGCGCTCGGCTTCCAGCAGACCGTGCGGACCCTGGGCGGGCACCGGCTGCTGTGCATCGACGAATTCGAGCTGGACGACCCGGGCGACACCGTCCTGGTGTCCTCCCTGCTCAGCCGCCTCGTCGAGCAGGGCGTGGCACTGGCCGCGACCTCCAACACCCTGCCCGGCAAGCTCGGCGAGGGCCGCTTCGCCGCCGCCGACTTCCTGCGGGAGATCCAGGGCCTGTCGGCCCACTTCCGGCCGCTGCGCATCGACGGCCAGGACTACCGCCACCGCGGCCTGCCCGAGGCCCCCGCGCCGTTCTCCGACGAGCAGGTCGCCAAGGCCGCGTACGCGACCCCGGGCGCCAGCCTCGACGACTTCCCGCACCTCCTGGAGCACCTGGCGAAGGTCCACCCGAGCCGCTACGGCGCGCTGACCGACGGGATCACCGCGGTCTGCCTGACGGACGTGGGCGCGGTGCCGGACCAGTCGACGGCGCTGCGGCTGGTGGTCCTGGCCGACCGCCTGTACGACCGCGAGATACCCGTGCTCGCCTCGGGCGTCGCCTTCGACCGGCTGTTCAGTGAAGAGATGCTGAACGGCGGCTACCGCAAGAAGTACTTCCGTGCCATCTCGCGGCTCACCGCGCTGGCACGCGACGCAAAGCCCCTGGTGTCCCAGTAGGTTGGGGACAGCCGGGGCGCTGTTGCGGCCCGGCCGTTTCCACTTCCTTGAAGGGATCACCATGGCCACCACGCGCACGTCCCACACCGTCTGGGAAGGCAACCTGCTCAAGGGTGCCGGCACCGTCTCCCTCGACTCCTCGGGCCGGGGCTCGTTCGAGGTCTCCTGGCCCTCGCGCGCCGAGGCCGCCAACGGCAAGACCAGCCCCGAAGAGCTGATCGCCGCCGCGCACTCCAGCTGCTACTCGATGGCGCTCTCGCACGGCCTCGACGGTGCGGGCACCCCGCCCACCCGCGTGGAGACCAAGGCCGACGTCACCTTCCAGCCCGGTGAGGGCATCACCGGCATCCACCTGACCGTGCGCGCCGAGGTCCCCGGCCTGGACGCGGAGGGCTTCGCCGCCGCCGCCGAGGACGCGAAGAAGAACTGCCCCGTCAGCCAGGCCCTGACCGGTACGACGATCACCCTGAGCGCCGAGCTCGTCTGACGCGCTTCCCGGCACCTCGCGGCCGCCACCGGGGCAACGGCTCCGGCGGCGGCCGCGGCCGTCCCCGGCGCCGCGGCCCGCGTCCCGCCACCAGCCGGGTGACCCGGTGGTCCGGTGCCTCGCGGCGGCGGCCCGGCCGGCGCGCCGCGTGGTAGGACGACCCGGTCACATGTCCTGCGCCACCGCCGGGAGTTGCCGATGTCCGTCACCCGACGCAGTCTGCTCGCCGCCGGCGGGATCGCCTTCAGCGGCGCGCTCGGAGCCCTGTTCACCGGCGACGCCGGGACCGCCCGCGCGCGCGAGCGGGGGTACGGGCCGCTGCTGCCCGACCCGCGCGGGCTCCTCGACCTGCCGGCCGGCTTCTCCTACCGGGTGCTCTCGCGCGCCGGTGATCCGCTGCGCTCCGGCGAGGGCGCCGTCCCCTCCCACTGCGACGGCATGGCCGCGTTCGGCGCCGGGGGCGGGCGCGTGCGGCTGGTGCGCAACCACGAGAACCGGGTCACCGCCGCGCTGCGGGTGCCCGCCGTCGAGGGGATGACGTACGACCCCGAGGCGCTCGGCGGCTGCACGGTCCTGGAACTCGGCGCGGACGGGCGGGTCACGGCCGAGCGGGTCGCGCTGGCCGGCACCGCCGTCAACTGCGCGGGCGGCCGGACCCCCTGGAACACCTGGCTGAGCTGCGAGGAGACCGAGGACCGGGCGGGCACCTCCGGCTACACCCGCGACCACGGGTACGTCTTCGAGGTGGACCCCGCCGACCCGCCGCGCTCGGGGGCCGTCCCGCTGACCGCGCTGGGGCGGTTCGCGCACGAGGCCGTCGCCGTGGACCCGTACCGGGGGGTGGTCTACCTGACCGAGGACGCCTTCGTACGGCCGTTCGGGCTGTTCTACCGCTTCCTCCCGCGGCGGCCGCTCGGCGGACTCGGCTCACTGCGGGCGGGGGGCCTGCTGGAGGCCATGCGGGTGCCCGGGCTCCCGGACCTGTCGGTGGTGGAGGAGCCCGGGGCGGAGTTCCCGGTGGAGTGGGTGCCGGTTCCGGACCCCTCGGCGGCCGGGACCCCGATCAGGCACCAGGACTTCGGGGCGGGTGGCATCACGCACGCGCAGAAGCTGGAGGGCTGCTACTGGGGCGGCGGGCCCCTCGGCGGGGTCCACTTCGTCTCCAGCTTCGCCCGCAGCGGCGAGGGGGCGGCGGCCGACCACCACGGCCAGGTGTGGTTCCACGATCCGGTGCGCGGCACGATCCGGCTGGAGGTGCGCTTCGGGCCGTCCTCGGACGTGACGCTGCCCGGGGACTCCCCGGACAACATCTGCCTGGCCCCGGACGGCGGCCTGATGGTGTGCGAGGACGGCGGCGGGGACCAGTACGTCTTCGGCCTGACCCCGGCCGGCGAGGTCTACCCGGTGGCCCGCAACGCGCAGGGCATCGGACGGCCGGGGGGCGCCGCGGAGTACGGGGAGTTCGCCGGGGTCACCTTCTCCCCCGACCTGCGGACGATGTACGTCAACCAGTACGTGCCCGGGACGACGTTCGCGGTGACGGGGCCCTGGCGGCGCTGACCCCCGCTCCGGGTCGTGCGGCGGCGGGAGCGCGTGTGCCGGAAGGGTGACTTCGGCCGGCGGGAGTGCCGCAGACGAACACTCAGCACATAGTCATATATTTTGCCTGCGTGACCATTTCTGTGCGCAAAGCGGCGGTCGCGGCCGCCCTCGGTGCCGCCCTCGGTGCCTGCCTCGCGGGTTGCGGGGGCTCCACCGGTACGGCCGGCGCCGGCCCCCAGGCCCGCATGGGCACTCCCGCGGCGTCCGGCTCGCCCGCGAGCCCCTCGGGGGCCCCCTACGCGGCCGCCTCCTCCGCCTCCCCGCAGGCCGGCGCCCCCGCCAAGGCCCCGGTGCTGGCGCCCGGCCCGAACGGCCTGACCCCGGTGTTCGAGCGCGCCAAGCAGCACACCGAGAAGACCGTCGCGCTGACCTTCGACGCCGACATGACCTCCGATCAGGGGCCGCGCGCCGACGCCGGGGAACACTTCGACAACCCGCAGCTGATCTCGACGCTGCGCGCCCTGAAGGTGCCCTCGACGATCTTCATGACGGGCCGCTGGGCCGAGGAGTACCCGGACCAGGCCAAGTCCATCGGCACCGACCCGAACTTCGAGATCGCGAACCACTCCTACAGCCACCACGCCTTCAAGTCCCCCTGCTACGGGCTGCCGGCGCTCGACGAGGCCGCCGCCCGGGCCGACGTGGACCGGGCCTTCGAGGCCTTCCGCAAGGCGGGCGCGGTCAACACCGTCCCCTACTTCCGCTTCCCCGGCGGCTGCTACGACGACGCCGCGCTGCGCGCCCTGTCGACGGCCAAGGTCACGGCGGTCCAGTGGGACGTGGTGAGCGGGGACGCCTTCGCGAAGGACCCCGGCGCGGTGGCCGAGCAGGTGCTCGCCGGGGTGAAGCCCGGCTCGGTGGTGGTCATGCACTGCACGCGCAGCGCGGCCCCCGTCACCGAGGAGGCCATCCAGAGGATCGTCCCGGAGCTGCGCAAGCGGGGCTACCGGTTCGTGAAGGTCTCCGAGCTGATCGGGAAGTAGGTCGGGCCGGGAGCCTCCCCGCCAGGGCGGAGCGCTCCCGGCCCGGGGTGGTACGGCTCGGTTTAGACCGACTGGTCCGTGCGGGCCGGTGTCCCGCACTGCCGGAGTACTGGTAGGAAACTTTCCTTCCTGTTACTGTCCCCGGCGGCGGCTTGGCGCGGTGCCGGTTCCTCCCTCGGCATGACGCGCTCAGTGAGAGCTCTGACCCGGCCGCCTGGCGCCGCCTCCCGCCCGCCCCCGGGCGGGGCGCGGCGTCCCGCACCGGTGTCCAGCTCTCGCCGCCCCCAAGGCCAGGGAGTCCAGGTATGCACCTGAAGACCTTCCGCACCAAACTCCGCGTCCTCCTCCTCATAGGCGCCACCGTCCTCGCGCTCACCGGCGGGCTCCTCCTCTCCTGGCCCGAACGGGCCGGGGCGGCCGGGACCTCCGGAGCCGCCGCCGACCCCGTCATATCGCGCGGGAAACCCGCCACCGCCTCCTCCACCGAGAGCTCGTCGCTGGGCGCGAAGAACGCCTTCGACGGCGACACCGCCACCCGCTGGGCCAGCGCCGAGGGCAAGGACCCGCAGTGGATCCGGGTCGACCTCGGCTCCCCCGCCACCGTCTCCCGGGTCCGTCTGACCTGGGAGGCCGCCTACGCCAAGGCCTACCGCGTGGAGATCTCCGCCGACGGCGCCGCCTGGAGCACGCTCGCCACCGAGTCCGCCGGCAACGGGGGCACCGACGACTGGACCGGCCTGTCCGGCAAGGGCCGCTACCTGCGCGTGTACGGGACCGCGCGCGGCACCTCGTACGGCTACTCGCTCTTCGAGGCCGAGGTGTACGGCACCACCGACGGCGGGCCGCAGCCCGGCGGCGCCTTCACGGTGGTCGCGGCCGGCGACATCGCCGCGCAGTGCACGGCCTCCGACAGCGGCTGCGCGCACCCCAAGACCGCCGCGCTCGCCCAGCAGCTGAACCCGCGGTTCTATCTGACGATGGGCGACAACCAGTACGACGACGCCCGGCTGTCCGACTACCGCGCCTACTACGACAAGAGCTGGGGCGCCTTCAAGGCGAAGACCCGGCCGGTCCCGGGCAACCACGAGACGTACGACCCGGCCGGCTCCCTCGCCGGGTACAAGTCGTACTTCGGGAGCATCGCCTTCCCGCAGGGCAAGAGCTGGTACAGCTACGACGAGGGCAACTGGCACTTCATCGCCCTCGACTCCAACTCCTTCGACCAGGCGGCCCAGATCGACTGGCTCAAGGCCGACCTCGCCGCCAACGGCAAGAAGTGCGTGGCCGCCTACTGGCACCACCCGCTGTTCTCCTCCGGCGGGCACGGCAACGACCCGGTCTCCAAGCCGGTGTGGAAGATCCTGTACGGCGCGAAGGCCGACCTCGTCCTGAACGGGCACGACCACCACTACGAGCGGTTCGCACCGCAGGACCCCGAGGGCCGGGCGACCGCCGACGGGATCGTGGAGATCGTCGGCGGAATGGGAGGCGCCGAGCCCTACCCGATCGAACAGGTCCAGCCCAACAGCCAGAAGCGGATCAGCGGACCGTACGGCGTCCTGAAGCTGGACTTCACCGACACCGGCTACGGATGGAGCTACGTCGGGACCGACGGACAGGTCAAGGACACCGGCCCGAAGTACAGCTGCCACTGATGTACCTGGCCGCCAACGGCCGCCCGGACGCGCCGCCCCGCACCCCAGGGGCCCGGCGGCGCGTCCCCGCCGTCGTCCTCGCGCTCGGCACGGTCAGCCTCGTCACCGACGTCTCCTCGGAGATGGTCACGGCGGTCCTGCCGCTCTACCTCGTCCTCGGACTCGGTCTGTCCCCGCTCCAGTTCGGCTTCCTGGACGGCATGTTGGGCGGCGCGACCGCCCTCGTACGGCTGCTCGGCGGGCGGCTCGCCGACCGCGGCGGCCGGCACAAGCGGGTCGCCGGGGCCGGCTACCTGCTGTCCTCGCTGTCCCGGCTCGGCCTGCTCCTCGCGGGCGGCGCCACCGCCGGCATCGCCGCCGCGCTCGCCGCCGACCGGCTGGGCAAGGGCATCCGCACCGCCCCGCGCGACGCCATGATCTCGCTCAGCGGCCCCCCGGAGACCCTGGGCCGGTCCTTCGGCGTGCACCGCGCCATGGACACCACCGGCGCCCTCCTCGGCCCGCTCGCGGCGTTCGCCGTGCTCTGGGCCACCGCCGACGCCTACGACGCGGTGTTCGCCGTCAGCTTCTGCACCGGCCTGCTCGGCGTGCTCCTGCTCGCCGCGTACGTCCCGGCCGCGCCCCCGGCCGCGCCCGGGCCCCCGGCCGCCGCCGCCCGCGGGCCCGCCCCGGCGCGCACCGCGCTGAGCGACCCCGCCTTCCGCCGCATCCTGTACGCCGCGGCCCTGTTGGGCGCCACCACCATCGGCGACGCCTTCCTCTACCTGCTGCTCCTGCGCGGATTCGACCTGTCGCCCGCCCTGTTCACGCTGCTGCCGCTCGGCGCCGCCGGCGTCTACCTGCTGCTCGCCGTCCCGGCGGGCCGGATCGCCGACCGGACCGGGCGGCCCGCGGCCTTCCTGGTCGGACACCTCGCCCTGCTGGGCGCGTACGGCCTGCTGCTCGCCCCCGTCGCCTGGCCGACCGTCGTGGGCGTACTGGCCCTGCTGGGGATCTTCTACGCCGCCACCGACGGGGTCCTGATGGCGCTCGCCGCTCCCGTGCTGCCCGCGCACGGCCGCGCGGGCGGCCTCGCCGTGCTGCAGACCGGCCAAGCGCTGGCCCGGCTCCTCGGCGCCGCCGGATTCGGCGCGGCGTGGACCTTCTGGGGGCAGCGGCCGGCGCTCTGGGCGGCCGCCCTCGCGCTGGCCGGGGCACTCGCGGCCGCCCGACGGATCCTGCCCGACCGTACCGCCGCCCCCGCCTCTCCCGTGGAGCCGTCATGAACCCCCGCCCGCGCCGGCTGCGCCTCGCCTTCGTCATCACCGCCGTCCTGCTCCTCGCGGGCGGCTCGCTCGGCTACGTACTGCACGCGAGGCACCGGGCCGGGCCGCTGCCGCAGGCCGGCGCCGAGGCCTCGTTCGACACCGGGCAACCGGGCCTGTACTTCCGGGACGCGACCACCGGACGGGTCGCGCGGCAGAGCGGCGACGGTGCGGCGCGCGTGGCCGGCGGGCCCTCCTGCGAGCGCTTCCACGCCGCCGGGGAGCACGCCCTGTGCCTGCGCAAGCTGCCGGGCACGCCGGCCCGGACGGAGGCCGTCGTACTCGACCGGCGGCTGCGGGAGGTCCGCCGGGTGACCGTTCCCGGCATCCCCACCCGGGCCCGCGTCTCCGCGTCGGGGCAGGTCCTCGCCTGGACGACCTTCGCGGCGGGCGACTCGTACGCCGCCTCCGGCTTCTCCACCCGGACGTCGATCCTGGACCTGCGCACCGGCTACCTCGTCAAGTCCATGGAACAGATCCCGCTCACCCTCGGCGGGGCCCGACACCACAGCCCCGACGTCAACTACTGGGGCGTGAGCTTCGCCGGCGACGACAACCGCTTCTACGCCACCGTCTCCACCGGCGGCCGCACCCACCTCGTCGAGGGCGACCTGCGGAACTGGTCGGCGAAGGCGCTGCGCGAGAACGTCGAGTGCCCCTCCCTGTCACCGGACGGCACCCGCGTCGCCTTCAAGAAGAAGGTCTCCGACGATCCCCGGGAGCCCTGGCGGTTGTACGTCCTCGACCTGGCGACGATGACCGAGCACGCACTGGCCGAGCCGCACGGCGTCGACGACCAGGCCGCCTGGCTGGACGATTCGACCGTCGCCTACGCCCTGCCGGGGGCCGACGGCCGTACGAGCGACATCCGGTCGGTCCCGGCGGACGGCACAGGGGCACCCGTGCTCCTCGTGCCGAACGGCTCGTCGCCGGTCGCCGTGTCCTGATCACCCCCGCCGGGCGGCGACCAGGCAGGCCGCCGCGGCCGCGGCGCCCGCCAGCAGCAGCGCCCCCGCCAGGGCGCCCACCGGGGGCCGTACCGAGCCGGTGACCAGCGCGGACACCGCCACGCGGGCCGGGGAGCCGGCGAGGACCCAGGCGAGCAGCGAGCCGAGGGCGCCGGCGAGCACGGCGTAGCCGCGCCGCCGGATCAGCGGCCGGCTGCACAGGGCCCCCACGGCCGCGCCGGTCAGCGCGCAGACCGCCACCGCCGAGGCCCCCGCGACGGCCGCCCGCGCGGGGCCGGCGCCCACCCGGGCGCCGAGCAGCAGCGCCACGGCGGCCCCCGCGGCCCCGGCGAGCAGTGCCCCGGTGAGGGCGACGGTCAGGGCCGCGGCGTGGACCCGTACGGGACCGGCCGCGGCGGCCGCGCAGTCACGGGCCGCGTCGGGCTCGTTGGTGACGCAGATCCGCACCAGCCAGGCCGCCTGCGGGACCAACCCGGCGGCGGCGAAGCCGAGGGAGTCCGGCACCGGATCGCCGGGCCGGATCCCCGCGGCCACGAAGGCGGCGTACACGACCAGCGGGGCGATCCACCGCTGGGAGCGCAGCAGCAGCGCCCCCTGGTAGCGGAGCAGAGCGGTCACTTCGGTTCCTCCACGGCGCGGATGTGCCAGGACGGCCGGGCGGTCAGCAGGGTGCGGAGCACCTCGTCGGAGCGGGCGGCCTCCACGGTGAGCAGGACCCCGCCGTCGGGCGCGGGCGCCCCCGCCAGGCCGGGTGGCAGCTCCTGGCCCGACGGGGCTGCGGCGTGGATCCGTACGAAGGGGCCGGCCGCGCCGGACACCGGGGTCAGGGCGCCGCCCCGGATCCGGTGGTGCGCGTCGGCGACGCCCGCGAGCCGCCGCGGGTCGTGGTCGACGAAGACCACGCAGGCCCCGGCGGCGGTGCGTTCGGCGACGGCGCGGTCCAACTCGGCGCGGGCCGGGGCGTCGAGGCCGGTCCACGCCTCGTCGAGCACGAGCAGCCCCGGCTCGGCGAGCAGGGCCTGGGCCACGGCCACCTTCTGGCTGGTGCCCTTGGACAGTTCGGCCATCGGGGTGCGGGCGTGCCCGGCCGCCCCGAACCGCTCCAGCCACTGCCCCGCCCGCCGGGCCGCCCCGGCCCGCGACAGGCCGTGCACCCGGCCCAGGTGGGTCAGGTAGGCCTCGGCGGTCAGCGGCAGGGCCGCCGGGAAGCGCTCGGGCACGTAGGCCGTGCGGCGGGGGCGTCCGCTGATGCGCCCCTCGCTCGGGGTGTCGATCCCCGCGACGAGGCGCAGCAGGGTGGACTTGCCGCCCCCGTTGCCCCCTTCGATCCGGACGAGGGCGCCTGGCGGCAGCTCCAGCGAGACCCCGCGCAGCACCCAGGGGCGGCGGGGTCCGTAGCGGCGGCCGACGGCGGTGAGCTTCAGCGCCGGCCCCTCGGGTGCGGGGCCGTTCGGTGCGGGGCCGTTCGGTGTGCGGTCGTTCGGGGTGCGGCCGTTCGGCGGGAGGCCGTCGGGCCGGAGGCGGGAGGGTCACTCTGCATGCCGCTGATCCTCGCCCGGTCGGGGCACCCTCGGCATCATCCTGGAGGGGGAGCCTGGCATCCTTGGCCGGATGAGCAGCCAGCACGCGCACGACGCTTCACAGGTACCCGCGGTCGGGGCGGACAGCCCGTTCCGGCAGGAGCACGTCCTGCGCGACGAGGCCCCGCAGTTCGTCCTCCCGCTGGTGGTCCGGATCGAGAAGACCGCGCCGCCCGCCCGGACGGACGCCCTGGAGACGGCGGCCCGCGCGGTGCTGGTGCTGCTCTCCGACGAGCGGGCGCTCGGCGAGGGCGAGTGGGCCGAAGCGGTGCGGGACTGGCAGGACGCGCGGATCCGCAAGGTGGTCCGGCGGGCGCGCGGGGCGGAGTGGCGCAAGGCGGAGACCCTGCCGGGTGTCACCGTGCACGGTGACGCGTCCGAGGTGCGGGTCTTCCCGCCGGTGCCGCTCGACGGCTGGCCCAGGGAACTGGCGAAGCTCCAGGTGTCGGGAACCGACCTGGACGACCCCGAACCGGTCGGCCCCGAAGCCGAGCCGGGACTGCCCGTGCTGTGGCTCAATCCCGACCTCGACATGTCCGCCGGCAAGGCGATGGCCCAGGCCGGGCACGGGGCCCAGCTGGCGTGGTGGGAGCTGACCGGCGCGGAGCGGGGACTGTGGCGGGCGTCCGGCTTCCGGCTGGCCGTACGGACCGCCCCGCGCGAGCGGTGGGCGGAGCTGAGCGGGAGCGGACTGCCCGTGGTCCGCGACGCCGGCTTCACGGAGATCGCCCCCGGCTCCTGCACGGTGGTCGCCGACCATCCCGCGCTGCGGGCGCGGCTGTAGCCGCAACCTCAAATGTTGCTCTGAACGTCCCCTCCGGCGGATTGGCCCGGCTTCGGCGGGGCCATCACACGGATGACCGGTGACATCGGATCACGGCCGGACGAAGGGGGCGGGGGACATGAAGCCCATGGAACGACTGGGAGTGGGGATCGGCTGGCGGCCGGAGATCGCGGACGCCGTCGAGCGGCTTCCCGGCCTCGACTGGGTCGAGGTGGTGGCCGAAAACATCTGCCCGGGCCACCTGCCCGAATCCCTGGTGCGGCTGCGCGAGCGCGGGGTCCGCGTCGTGCCGCACGGGGTCTCGCTCGGGATCGGCGGCGCCGACCGCCCCGACCCGGCGAAGCTCGCGGCGCTCGGCGAGCGGGCGGTGGCGCTGGGGGCGCCGCTCGTCACCGAGCACATCGCCTTCGTACGGACCTCCTCGCCCGCGCTGGAGGCCGGCCACCTGCTGCCGGTGCCGCGCACGCGGGACGCGCTGGACGTGCTGTGCGAGAACGTGCGGATCGCGCAGGACGCCCTGCCGGTGCCGCTGGCGCTGGAGAACATCGCGGCGCTGATCTCCTGGCCCGACGAGGAGCTGACCGAGGGGCAGTTCCTGACGGAGCTGGTCGAGCGGACCGGCGTCCGGCTGCTCATCGACGTGGCGAACCTGCACACCAACCGGGTCAACCGCGGCGAGGACCCGGCCGCCGTGCTCGACGCGATCCCGCTGGAGGCACTGGCGTACGTGCACGTGGCCGGCGGAGTGGAGAAGGGCGGCGTGTGGCACGACACGCACGCGCACCCGGTGCCGCGGGTGGTGCTCGACCTGCTGGCCGGGCTGCGCTCGCGCGTGGACCCGCCGGGGGTGCTGCTGGAACGGGACGACGACTTCCCGCCGGAGGCCGAGCTCGCGGCGGAACTGACGGCGATCCGCGCCGTGTCGGCGGCCCCGGGCGCCGAGGTCGTCCGGGAGCCGCGCGAGGAGGCCGGGACCGGGGCCGGGTTCGACGCGGTGGCCGGACGCCCCGGCGCACCCGCCTCCCCCACGGAACCGGAGGTCGACGAGGCGGTCCGCACCCGGGTGGGACTCGGGCAGGCCGCGCTGCTGTCGGCACTGGTGGCCGGGACGCCGGTGCCCGAGGGATTCGACCGGCGGCGGGTCCGGGTGCAGGCCCGCGCCCTGGCCGCCAAGCGGGCCGACGTGGTGGCCAAGGTGGCGCCCGAGCTGCGGGAGATCCTCGGCGGCGCCGAGTCGTACCGCGAGGCCTTCCTCGCGTACGCCAAGGGCCGGCCGATGACCGGCGGTTACCGCCGTGACGCGCTCGACTTCGCCGAGCACCTGTTGGTACGGGACCTGCCGGCCGATCCGGCGGCGAGGCGCCGGCTCACCGCCTGGTGGCGGGAGCGGGCCGGGGTGCGGCCGACCGGCCGTGTGGTGCGTTGGGCCCGGACGCTCGTGGGGAGGGCGGCATGAGTTTCACGAATTGGCTGGCTGTCGCGGTCTGGGTGGGAGTCGTCGGCTCCTCCCTCGTCCTGGTGCGGGGGCTGCGCGGCCCCCGGCCCCGGTCCGGCGGGTCCTCTGCCGGACTGCACGACCTGTCCGAAGCCGCGTTCCTGGTGGGCGGGCCGGGAGGCGTCGTGGACGCCGCGCTCGCCGCCATGCTCACGGACGGACGGCTGATGGCCGGCGGTCCCGGCATCGTCCAGGTACGGCCCGGTGCACGGGCCGGCGACGTCGCCGAGCGTGCCGTCCTCCGGGCCCACCAGGAGGCGCCCTCGGGGTGGCTGTACCAGGTGCGGTACGCGGCCATGCGCGACCCGGCCGTGCAGGAGATCGGGGACGTCCTCGCGGCCCGCGGGCTGATCTCCCCGCCCGGATCCGGCCCGTCCCGGCGGCGCTGGGGCGTGGTCCAGGCCGTCGTGTGCGGGCTCCTCGTCCCGGTGTCGATTCCGCTGACCATCGTGGGGATGGTCGTGCTGGACGACTCGGTGCCCTTCATCGTGGTGGTCCTGCCCGCGCTGGTGGGCGGCATCGTCATGGGCGTGATCGGCGCACGCCGGGGCGGGAGCCGGCTCACCCCGGCGGGGGCGCGGGCGCTGTCCGCGATGCGTCGGGGCCACCAGAACGACCAGAGCCCGCACGTGCGGATCTCGCTGTCCGGGCTGCGCGGTCTGCGGGACCCGCACCTGCGGCAGCAGCTGGTGCCGGCCGCCCGGGGCACCCGGCTGGCCGCGGCCCAGGCCGGCAGCCGTACGCCCGGCTCGCCGGGTTCGCGGGGCTCCCACCACTCGCACGACTCCGACTCCTCCTCCGATGCCCTCGTCCCGATCGTCTGGTGCGCGGGCGGTGACGGCGGCGGGAGCGGTTCGAGCTGTGGCTCGGGGTCGAGTTGCGGCTCCTCCGGCAGCAGTTGCGGCTCCTCGGGCAGCAGTTGCGGCGGCAGCGGTTCGAGCTGTGGCGGTTCGAGTTCGAGTTGCGGCAGTTCGAGTTCGAGCTGCGGCGGCTCCAGTTGCAGCAGTTCGTCCAGCTCCAGTTGTTCCAGTAGCTCCTGACGGCCCATCACGGTCCCATTACAAGCTGTTCGCACCCCCTGACCAGGCACATCATCAGCTTGTAGAAAGCGGGAATGTTCTGGGTCCTGTTCCTGCTGGCGGCTTGGGCCGGGGTGCTGGTGTCGTGCACCCGTCTCCTGGTGGCCGCCACCCGGGCGGCGGAGCCCGCGCCGGGCTCCGCCTCCTCCTCGCACCACCACACCGAGCTGAGCCTGTACGAGGCCGCCTACCTCGCCGGCGGCCCCCTGCGGGTCGCCGACCTGACACTGCTCTCGATGCAGCGCGAGCGGCGGCTGCTGCTCGCGCACACGGGCTGGGCGACCGTCGTCGATCCCGTCGGGCGCGATCCGCACGAGCGGTCGGTGCTGGGGGCGTTCGGCCCGGACGGGCAGTCGCCCGTACCGACGCTGCGGTACACCGTGGCGCAGGACGACGCCGTACGGGACCTCGCGGACCGGCTGGGCGAGGCGGGGCTCGCGCTGAGCGAGGGCGTACGGGGCGGGATCGGCGAGGGGGTCCGGGCCGTCCAGGGGGCCACCCTGCTGGTGCTCGCGATGGCGGCGGCCGCGCTCGTCGTACCGCCCGCGGCGACCTCGACCACGATCGTCGTGGTGTGGTTCCTGCTGCCGCTGATCCTCTCCTTGAGCTGCCTCGGGATAGCCCGCTTCGACGGGCACCTGCACTCGTCCTGGGCCTCTCCGGCCGGGCAGCGGCTGCTCCTCGCCCTGGACGAGGAGCGGGGCGAGGAGGAGTCGCTGACCGCGGTGGCCGTACGGGGCGCACGCGCGCTCGGCGACCCCGGACTCCGGGCGGCCCTCGGGTACGGCAACCGGGGGCGGATCCCGGGGCAACGGGGCCAATGAGGCCGACACCGGCCGCCGATCCTTTACACGGGCACCACCCGACCCTTTAGTCGGCTCATCGGACGACCCGAAGGGCCGACCCCATGCGCACCACCACGACCGCCGCAGTCCTCACCCTGGCCCTCCTCACCCCCACCGCCTGCCCGGCGGCCGAAGCCGCCGGGGCCGAACCCGCGGCCGGCCGCCCCGCCGCCGGCCCGGCACCGGCCGCCGCCCCCGGCGAATCCGCCCCGCCCGTCGCCCGCACCGGAGGCGAGGCCGCAGCCCCTCCCGGACATCCCGCCGGCGGCGGAGCCCCGGCGGCCGAGGCCGCCGGGGCCGAGCTCGTGGCCCGCCGGGCGGCCGCCGCGGCCCGCGCCGGAGCCGCTCCTCCCGCCCACCCCGCCGCAGGCTCAGCCGCCGGGGCCACCCGTCCCGTCCGCCCCGCCGCAGGCGCGCGCGCACCTCTGGAGTTCGGGGCGTGCCCCGCGGTCGAGGGGTTGCCCGACGGCGTGCGGTGCGCCGTGCTGCGCGTGCCGCTCGACTACGCGCGCCCCGACGGCCCGCAGATCACCCTGACCGTCAGCCGGGTCCCGGCGACCGGGGAGGGCGGTGCGCGCCGGCAGGGGGTGCTCGTGAACAATCCCGGAGGCCCCGGGGCCTCCGGGATGGCGTTTCCGCTCGCCGCCGGGCTCCCCGAGTGGCGGCGGGTCGCCGCCGCCTACGACTTCGTCGGGTACGCCCCGCGCGGCGTCGGCCGCTCCGCCCCGCTGTCCTGCCAGGACCCCGCCGCCCGCAAGGGCCCGACCCAGGTCCCGGTCGTCCCCTCCCCCGCCTACAAGCGGCAGCGCGTAGCCGCCGCCCGGGCCTACGCCCGGGGTTGCGCACGGCACGCCGGCGCGTCGCTCCCGTACTACACGACGCTGAACAACGCCCGGGACCTGGACGTGCTGCGCGCCGCCCTCGCCGAGCCCCGGCTGACCTTCATGGGCGGCTCCTACGGCACCTACCTCGGCGCCGTCTACGCCACCCTCCACCCGGACCGCGTCCGGCGCATGGTGTTCGACTCGGCGGTCGATCCCGATCCGGCCGGCATCTGGTACCGCTCCCAGCTCGGCCAGGCCGCCTCCTTCGAGCGCCGCTGGCACGACTTCCGCTCCTGGGTCGCCCGCCACCACTCCGCGTACCGCCTCGGCACCACTCCGGCGGCCGTGCAGGCCTCCTACGAGCGCGTCCGGGAGGCGTTGGCCCGTACCCCCGCCGACGGCGGGGTCGGCACCGGCGAGCTCCAGGCCGCCTACCTGCGGGCCGCGTACTACGACGACGTGTGGCCGGAGCTGGCGGCGGCGCTGGCCGCGTTCCTGCGCGGCGATCCGGCGGAACTCGTACGGCGGGCCGCCCCCGACCCGGAGCGGGCCGCCGAGGGCGAGAACGCGACGGCCGTCTACACGGCGGTGCTGTGCAACGACGCCCCCTGGCCCGGGGAGTGGGCCGTCTGGGACCGGGACGGCACCGCGCTGGCGCGTACGGCCCCGTTCGAGGCCTGGGCCAACACCTTCCTGAACCTGCCGTGCGCCTACTGGCCGGTGCGCGAACGGCAGCGGCCGGTGCCGGTCGGCCGGGGACGCGCGGCGGCGCTCCCCCGCACCCTGATCGTGGCGGCGGAACGCGACGGGGCGACCCCCTACCGGGGCGCGCTGGAGCTCCAGCGGCGGCTCGGCCCGGAGGCCGCGCTGGTCACGGAGGAGGGGGCCGGCTCGCACGGAGTGGTCGGCGGACGCAACGACTGCGTGGACCGGCACGTGGAGCGGTATCTGCTGACGGGTGACACCTCAGGGTGGCGTGTCACGTGTGCGCCGCATCCGGAGCCCGCACCGGTGTCGCTGGACGACCGGACGGCGAGCACCCTCGGGGCAACCCCCGGGGCACTGCGGTCGCCAGTCGTCTGAACTTCCGGGCGGGATCTCCGGCTGCGTCGTTTCGGGGGCAGGGCCTCCCGATCCACCGGAGGAACTCACCGAACGGTGTGGTCGTCCTCCGGTCCTTCCCCCCAGGGGAGGTATCAGGCGAGCCCGGCCACCAGGTCGGCGACGGACTTGCGGCGCCCGGTGTAGAAGGGCACCTCTTCGCGGACGTGCATACGGGCCTCGGAGGCGCGCAGGTGACGCATCAGGTCGACGATGCGGTACAGCTCGTCGGCCTCGAAGGCCAGCAGCCACTCGTAGTCGCCCAGCGAGAAGGAGGCGACGGTGTTGGCGCGCACGTCCGGGTAGCCGCGGGCCATCTTGCCGTGGTCGGCGAGCATGCGGCGGCGGTCCTCGTCGGGCAGCAGGTACCAGTCGTAGCTGCGCACGAAGGGGTACACGCTGACGTACTCGCGCGCGACCTCGTCGGCCAGGAAGGCCGGGATGTGGGACTTGTTGAACTCGGCCGGGCGGTGCAGGGCCATGTTCGACCACACCGGCTCCAGCGCGCGGCCCAGCTTGGTGCGGCGGAACAGGTTGTAGGCGGTCTGCAGCTCGTCCGCCGTCTCGGCGTGCCACCAGATCATGACGTCCGCGTCGGCGCGCAGGCCGGAGACGTCGTAGGCACCGCGGACGGTGATGTCCTTGGCCGCCAGCTGGTCGAAGAGCTCCTGGACCTCGTCGGCGTAGCCGCTGCGGTCCTCCGGAAGAACGTCCTTCAGCTTGAAGACGGACCACAGGGTGTAGCGAATGACCTCGTTGAGGTCCTTCGCCTTCTTCCCCGCGTTGGGAATCTTCTCTGGTGCAGTCATGTTCCTATTGTCCCGTGTGCTGATCAGTGGTCTGTGCCAGGGGTGCCGAACGCGCTCCGAACGAGCCGATCACCGCGTGCACCGCCTTGCCGGCACTGGCGATGCAGGCCGGAACGCCCACTCCTTCGTACACCGCTCCGCACACCGCGAGGCCGGGCAGGGCCGCGACCGCGCCCCGGATCCGCTCGACGCGGGAGAGGTGCCCGACCGGGTACTGGGGCAGACCGCCGTCCCAGCGGGTGACGGTGGAGGCCACCGGCCGGGCGGCGAGGCCCACGGCCTCGCCCAGGTCGGCGCGGGAGACCTCGACGAGCTCCCCGTCCTCGCGTTTCAGATCGGCTTCGTCGCCGTACCGGCCGACCGAGGTGCGCAGCAGGAAGAGCTCCGGATCGGCCCCGGACCAGGCCCACTTGTTGCTGGAGAAGGTGGAGGCCTTGATGGTCCGCCCGTCGACGGGCGGTACGAGGAAGCCGCTGGCGCCGCCGCCGGTGACGGAGGCCGGCAGGTCGCAGCGGCGGAAGGCCATGGTGACCAGGGCCATGGAGGCGTACTCGACCCCGCGCAGTTCGGCCGCGGCGGTCGGCGCGAGGTCGCCGAGCAGCCGGGCGGCGGGCCCCGCCGGGGTGGCCAGGACCACGCCGTCGGCCTTGATGACCTCGCTGCCCGTGACGACCCGCCAGCCCTCGGCGGTACGAGCGACCTCGCGTGCGGGGGCGCCGGTGACCAGGCGGGCTCCGGCGGCCCGGCAGGCGTCGGCCACGGCGAGCGGGAGCCGTCCGATGCCTCCCTCGATGCCGGCGAAGAAGGCACCGGTCGCGGCGGCGCCGGTGACGGTGGTCCGCTCCGCGGCCGCGCGGCTCGCGGCCCCGGCCTGCAGGGCGCGGACGCTCTCCGTCAGCGTGGGGTGGGTGCGCACGGCCTCGTAGAGGGCGGGGACGGCGGCGCGCATCGAGATGCGGTACGCGTCGCCGGCGTAGACCCCGCCGAGCAGGGGCTCGACGAGCCGGTCGACGACCTCGCGGCCCATGCGGGCGGCTACGTACTCGCCGACGGCGACGTCCTCGCCGACCTCGGTGGGCGGCAGTTCCCGGTCGGCCTCGATCCGGGCCAGCCCCTCGGGGGAGAGCACTCCGGAGGCGGCGAGCGGTGCCGTGTCGCCGGGGACGCCCATGACGTGCCCGCGCGGCATCGGCCGCAGTTCGCCCCGGGTCCACAGGTGGGCGGTGGCGGTGGCGGGCGGCTGGAGGGCTTCGCCGAGGCCGACGGCGCGGGCGAGTTCCAGGGCTTCGGGGCGGCGGGCGAGCAGGGATTCGGCGCCGAGGTCGACGGGGGCCCCGGCGAGCTCACCGGCGTACAGCTTGCCGCCGAGCCGGTCGCCGGCCTCCAGCAGCGTGACGCGGACGCCTTCGGCGAGCAGCCGGTGGGCCGCCGCGAGGCCCGCGATGCCGCCGCCGATGACGACGACGTGCCGGCTCCGGCCGGGGCGATCCGTACGCATGTCCGCTTCGTGCATGGACACATCGTCTCAGACCGATCTCCGTGGCCGGAACGTGACCGCATCGGGACCGGCCCGGAACCGCGGAGGCGAAACCCGGGAGGGGACGACGCACGTCGAAACGGCAACACCGGCCGATCCTCGGGGGTTTCAACGATGCGCGCACCACTCGGACACCGTTCCGCGGCCACCCTGGCCGCTCTCTCGCTCGCCGGGGCGCTCGCCCTGACCGGCTGCGCGGGAGGCTCGGGCGACGCATCCGCCGACAAGGCGGCGGTGGCGCCTCGCGAGGGCGCGGCCCAGGCCCCGGCCCCGGCGTCCCAGGGCAAGGGGGGCGCGGGCGCGGCGGCGCCGCCGGCGGCGGACAAGAACGGGCAGCAGCAGCCGGCCGCGGTCCGCCCGAACGTCATCCGCACGGCGACCCTCGGCATCGAGACGGCGGACCCGCAGAAGACCCTCGCGGCGGCCCGCACGGCGGCCGACGGGGCGGGCGGCTTCGTGGGCAGCGAGTCCACGAAGCGCGACGGGGACGGCCGGATGACCTCCACCCTGACCCTGCGGGTGCCCGGCGAGCGCTACGACGCGGTGCTCGGCGCCCTGGAGGGCAGCGGGAAGCTGCTGCACCGCAAGGTCGAGGCGCAGGACGTCACCGAGAAGGTGGCGGACATCGGCAGCCGGGTCGCCTCGCAGCAGGCCAGCGTGGCGCGGGTGCGGGAGATGATGGGCAAGGCCTCGGCGCTGAGCGACGTGGTGATGCTGGAGGGCGAGCTGAGCCGGCGCCAGTCGGACCTGGAGTCGCTGCTGGCGCAGCAGACGGCGCTGAAGGACCAGACCTCGATGGGCACGATCACCCTGGAGGTCTCCGAGCCGGCCGCGAAGCCGGCGGCGGGGAAGAGGGAGAAGGAGCCCACGTTCCTGGGGGCCCTGCAGGGCGGCTGGGACGTCTTCACGACGCTCCTGCGCTACCTGATGGTGGCGATCGGCGCGCTGCTGCCGTTCGCGGTGGTCGCCGCGGTGGCCGGGCTCGGGTACCGGTCGTACCGGCGGCTGCGGCCGGCGGCGCCGAAGGCCGCCCCGACCTCGGCGAGGGTCCCGGTGCCGGCGGCCCGCGCGGCGGGTACTTCGGAAACGGGAGCCGAGGTCCAGGACTGAACGCACGTTCGCACGTAGCGTGTCCACCATCTGGCGGGCGGCTGCGAAGGGGCGGTAGGGACCATGGCGAGGGAACGACTGGTGGTGGTCGGCGGGGACGCGGCGGGGATGTCCGCCGCGTCACAGGCCCGACGGCTCAAGGGTCCGGCGGAGCTGGAGGTCGTCGCCTTCGAGCGCGGGCACTTCACCTCGTACTCCGCGTGCGGGATCCCGTACTGGATCGGCGGTCGGGTCGCCGGGCGGGACGAGTTGATCGCCCGCACCCCCGAGGAGCACCGCGCCCGGGACATCGACCTGCGCACCCGCACGGAGGTCGTGGAGCTCGACCTGGCCGGGTCGCGGGTGCGCGCCCGCGATCTGGACACCGGATCCGAATCCTGGACGGGCTACGACAAGCTCGTCCTGGCGACGGGCGCCCGCCCCGTCCGCCCCTCGCTCCCCGGCATCGGCGCGCACGGGGTCCACGGCGTCCAGACCCTGGACGACGGGCAACGCCTGATGGACACACTGGAGCGGACGCAGGGCCGCCGGGCGGTCGTCGTCGGCGCCGGCTACATCGGCGTGGAGATGGCGGAGGCCCTGGTCGGGCGGGGCTACGAGGTCACCGTCCTGCACCGCGGCGAGCAGCCGATGGCCACCCTGGACCCGGACATGGGCAGCCTGGTGCACGGCGCGATGAACGACATGGGGATCGTCACGGTCTCGCGCGCCGAGGTGACGAAGATCCTCACCGACGAGGAGGGCCGGGCCCGCGCGGTGGCAACGGCGGCGGGCGAGGAGTACCCGGCGGACGTGGTCGTCCTCGGCATCGGCGTCGAGCCGCGCACGGCCCTCGCCCGCGCGGCCGGGCTCCCGCTGGGCCCCTCGGGCGGCATCCTCACGGACCTCTCGATGCGGGTCCGGGGCCACGGGAACATCTGGTCGGGCGGTGACTGCGTGGAGGTCCTGGACCTGATCTCGGGCCGCACGCGGCACATCCCCCTGGGCACGCACGCGAACAAGCACGGGCAGGTGATCGGCTCGAACGTGGGCGGCGGCTACGCGACCTTCCCGGGGGTCGTCGGCACGGCGGTGAGCAAGGTCTGCGACCTGGAGATCGCCCGTACGGGGCTGCGCGAGAAGGACGCCCGGGAGGTGGGGCTGCGCTTCGTGACGTCGACGATCCGCTCGACGAACACGGCGGGGTACTACCCGGGCGCGGCGGAGATGACGGTGAAGATGCTGGCGGAGCGGCGCACCGGCCGCCTCCTGGGCGTCCAGATCGTCGGAGGCGCCGGTTCCGCGAAGCGGGTGGACATCGCGGCGGTGGCCCTCACGGCGGGCATGACGGTCGAACAGGTCGTCTCCCTCGACCTGGGCTACGCGCCCCCGTTCTCCCCGGTCTGGGACCCGGTCCTGGTGGCGGCCCGAAAGGCCGTCACCGCGGTGCGGGCGGCGGGGGTCTAGCCAAGCGCCCTGCGGGCAGCTCCCCGGGCTCCGCCCGGACCCGGTCCTCAAACGCCGGACGGGGCGCGGGGTCCGGGGCGGAGCCCCGGGAAACGGAGGAAGGGCGGGGCGGTGAGCGGCTCCGCGCAGCGGCTGCCCGGAGGGGTCAGCGGGCCGCCGGCTCGGAGCGGACCAGTTGCGCAGGGCGAAGAGGCCGAGATCGGCCGGCCATCCCCGCGGATACACGGCCTCGTGGAGGACGATCGGGGACTGCGGGGCACCGGTCGGATCGTCCGCGTGGTGTACGGCCTGCCGAAGCTCCGCTCGTTCGACGGCGTCGTCCCCGTCGGTGAAGTAGTCGCGGGCGGCCTGGTGCATCTGCTCCGTGACCACCGGACCGTCCCCGTCCACGGGCTGCCCGACGTCGGTCGTGAGGATCCGCAGCGGTCGGTCCTGCCGGTCCATGTCACCGAGGACGTACACCCGTAGGTGGGCCGGGACGGCGAGGTACGCGTCCCGGAGCCGGGTCCGCCCGCTCTCGGTCGTGTCGCGTCGGTATGCGCCGACGGCCTCCCACAGCAGGTCGCGGGCCCTGGGCCGGCCGGCGAGGGCGGCGATCTCGTCGGCCACCTCCAGGAGGAAGGACCCGTCCGTCACCGGCTCCGGCCGGCGGGACTCCCACTTCGAAGCCGGTGGCTCCCAGCGCTCCGCGTCCGGCGGGGTGATCACGACCTTGCCGGAGGCGAGTCGTCCGCCGAGCCCGGCCGGCTATGCGAAACGTCGGTCCGTGCCATGTCATGCAGGGCACGGTACCGACGTTTCGATCTTGTCCGAAGCGGCTTTCCGGGTCAGCGGGCCGTCTTGGTGTGGACGTAGTCGACCAGGCGGGTCAGCGCGTCCGGGTTCGTCGTCGGGAGGACGCCGTGGCCCAGGTTGAAGACGTGGCCCTCCAGGCCGGAGGCCGCCGCCAGGACCTCGTCCGTCTTCGCCCGCACGGCCTCCTCGGTGGAGAAGAGGACGGCCGGGTCCAGGTTCCCCTGGAGCGCCTTGCCGGGGCCGACCCGGCGGACGGCCTCGTCCAGCGCGACCCGGTAGTCGACGCCCATGACGTCGGCGCCCGCCTCGCCCATCAGGCCGAGCAGCTCGCCCGTGCCCACGCCGAAGTGGATCCGCGGGACGCCGTACGAGGCGACGGACTCCAGGACCTTCGCCGACGCCGGCATCACCGACCGGCGGTAGTCGGCCGGGGCCAGCGCGCCGACCCAGGAGTCGAAGAGCTGGATCGCGGAGGCGCCGGCCTCGATCTGGACCTTCAGGAAGGCGGAGGTGATCTCCGCGAGGCGGTCCAGCAGGTCGGCCCACAGCTGCGGGTCCCCGTACATCAGGGCCTTGGTGTGCTCGTGGTTCTTGGACGGGCCGCCCTCGACGAGGTAGCTCGCGAGGGTGAAGGGCGCGCCCGCGAAACCGATCAACGGCGTGGAGCCCAGTTCACTCGTGAGCATGCCGATCGCCTCGGTGACGTACGTGACGTCCTCCGGGGTGAGGTCGCGCAGCTGTGCGAGGTCCTCGCGGCGGCGGATCGGCTGGGCGACGACGGGGCCGATGCCCGGCTTGATGTCCAGGTCGACGCCGATGGCCTTCAGCGGGACCACGATGTCGGAGAAGAAGATCGCCGCGTCCACGTCGTGCCGACGCACCGGCTGCAGGGTGATCTCGGTGACCAGGTCGGGGCGCATGCAGGACTCCAGCATGGCCGTGCCTTCGCGCACCTTGCGGTACTCGGGGAGCGAGCGCCCGGCCTGCCTCATGAACCACACCGGGGTGTGCGGCACCGGCTCGCGCCGGCACGCCTTCAGGAAGGCGGAATCGTACGTCTTGCTCGGCTGGCCCTGGGGCGTCTCGTTGGCACTCACGACCCAAATCTTCGCACGTATGAAGAAGTGCCCGGCCCGGCGCGGGTGTGGCTGCGCCGTACGGGCGCTCGTTCCGCCTAGTCTTCCCGGCATGGCTGCGGCTCAGGGACGATTTTCAGATGGCGCTGACGGTACGGACAGCGCGAAGGAGAGCTCCGTCCCGCTCCCGTTCCGGCGGGCGGTCGACGGCTTGAAGAAGGCGCGGCTGCGCACGGGGATCGAGATCGACCCCACCAAGCCGCCGCAGAGACTGGCGCCGTACGCCTACGCGCTGGAGGCGGCGGTCGTGGACGGGGAGGACGATCTGGCCGACGGCCGGCTCATCCTGCTCCACGATCCTTCCGGGCACGAGGCCTGGCAGGGGACCTTCCGGCTGGTGACGCTCGTACGCGCCGAACTGGAGCCGGAGATGGCCGCGGACCCCCTCCTCCCCGAGGTGTGCTGGTCCTGGCTGACGGGGGCGCTGGAGGCGCGCGGGCTGGCGTACGGGGAGGCGAGCGGGACCGTGACCATGGCCGGCTCGCACTACTTCGGCGGGCTCGCGGAGCGGCGTCCCGCGACGCAGATCGAGATCAGGGCCTCGTGGACGCCCCGCGAGGGGGTGGGCGGGGTGCCGGACACCTCGGCGCACCTGTCGGCGTGGTGCGAGCTGCTCTGCCAGATCGCGGGGCTGCCGCCGGTGGGTCCGACGGACACGGTTACGGGAGTGGTCTCCCTGCCACAGCGGCGGGGTCCGCACCACCCGTAGGCCCGGGGCCGTACGGACGCGCGAGGCGCTGCGTACGGATGTACGGAGCGCCGGGGAACAACCTGTCGAAGCCCGCAACAAGGTGTCGGAACGCGGCATCCGTTGCGGGCTTCTGATCACCCTATGATCGATCGTGCGTCCGAATTGCCCGAATTGTTACTCACCAAATCGTGATCATTCCCTAAAGCCGGGCGGGTGACGTGCCGAAGGAGTCAGTGACCATCCGCACGGTTCGCACCGGCTTCCTTCCCCGAGCCGGCCGTCCCGCCACTCCCCCAGGAGGCCTAGGTGTCCGTTCTTCTCGAGCAGCCCGCAAGCCTGGTCGCCTACCGCCCGAACAAGCCGACGGCCATGGTCGTCGTGGCCGACCCGCGCGTCCGTTCCACCGTGACCCGCCATCTGTGGGCGCTCGGAGTTCGTGATGTGATCGAGGCTTCGTCCATCGCGGAGGCCCGCCCCCGCGTCGGCAGCCCGCGCGACATCTGCGTGGCCGACGTCCACCTGCCCGACGGTTCCGGTCTCACCCTGCTCTCCGAGACCCGCGCCGCCGGCTGGCCCAACGGCCTGGCCCTGTCCGCCGCCGACGACATCGGCGCCGTCCGCAACGCCCTCGCGGGCGGAGTGAAGGGCTACGTCGTCACCGGCACCCGGACCAACATCGGGCTCCCCACCCGGCCCGGCGCCGCCCCCATCGGTGCCGCCGCCGCCCGTATGCACCGCCGCCCCCCGGGTGCCCCGAGCCACCCGGGCGGCTACCGCGAGCTCTCCGGCCGCGAGGTCGAGGTCCTGCGCCTCGTCGCGGAGGGCCAGTCCAACAAGGCCATCGGCGTCTCGATGGGCCTGTCCGCCCTGACCGTCAAGTCCCACCTGGCCCGGATCGCCCGCAAGCTGGGCACCGGCGACCGCGCCGGCATGGTCGCCGTCGCCCTGCGGACCGGGATCATCCACTGAACGCGGGCGGCCGGAACCCCCGGATAGACGGCCGGGAAGCCCCCGACGGACTCCCCGTGGACTCCCCGCCAACTCCTCGTATATCGATCGCGCCCGTCGACGGAACGTTCCGGCGACGGGCGCGGCGCATCCACGGATACCCTTGAGCGGTGACCGACGCCCAAGAGACCGCAGCAGACCTGCGCACCACCACCGGGGGCGGCCCCCCGGACGAAGTCGTCAGTTCGTCCGATGGGCCGCCGATTCCGTTGCTCGAACCCCGTGAGGGCATCCCTCCCGTCGTCGCCGACGCCGAGGCCCTCGCCTCGGTGGTCGCGGCCTTCGCCGCGGGCACCGGACCCGTCGCCGTCGACGCCGAGCGCGCCTCCGGATACCGCTACGGCCAGCGCGCCTACCTGGTGCAGCTGCGCCGCGAGGGCGCGGGCTCCGCGCTGATCGACCCGGTGGGCTGCCCCGACCTTTCCGCGCTGGGCGAGGCCCTGTCCGGTACCGAGTGGATCCTGCACGCCGCCACCCAGGACCTGCCGTGCCTGCGGGAAATAGGCATGCGGCCGACCTCGCTCTTCGACACGGAGCTGGCGGGCCGGCTGGCCGGCTTCCCCCGGGTCGGACTGGGCGCGATGGTCGAGAGCGTGCTCGGCTACGCGCTGGAGAAGGGCCACTCCGCCGTCGACTGGTCCACCCGTCCGCTCCCGGAGCCCTGGCTGCGCTACGCCGCGCTGGACGTGGAACTGCTGGTGGACCTGCGGGACGCGCTGGAGAAGGAGCTCGACCGGCAGGGCAAGCTCGAATGGGCCCACCAGGAGTTCGACGCCATCGCCTCGGCCCCGCCCGCCCCGCCGCGCAAGGACCCGTGGCGGCGCACCTCGGGCATGCACAAGGTGCGCCGGCGCCGGCAGATGGCGGTCGTACGGGAGCTGTGGGAGTCCCGGGACCGGATCGCGCAGCGGCGTGACGTGTCGCCCGGCAAGGTGCTGGGCGACGCCGCGATCGTCGAGGCCGCGCTGGCGCTGCCGGTGAACGCGCAGGCGCTGTCGGCGCTGCCCGGCTACGGCCAGCGGATGGGCCGGCGTCAGCTGGAGCAGTGGATGGCGGCCGTGGACCGGGCGAAGGCCCTGCCCGAGAACGAACTGCCGCAGCCGGGGGCGAGCCCGGCCGGTCCCCCGCCGCCGCGTTCGTGGGCGGACAAGGACCCGGCCGCCGCGGCCCGGCTGGCGGCGGCCCGTACGGCCGTTTCGGCGCTCGCGGAGGGGCTGAACCTGCCCCAGGAGAACCTGATCACCCCGGACACGGTCCGCCGGCTGTGCTGGGAGCCGCCGCAGCGCGTCGGGGCGGACTCGGTGTCCGCGGCCCTGGCGGGCTACGGCGCCCGCCCGTGGCAGATCGAGCAGGTGACCCCGGCCCTGGTCACGGCCTTGGCCGCGACCGCCTGACCGGCCGGCACGTCCGGGAACGCGTGCGGGGTCCTCACTCCAAGGGGGTGAGGACCCCGTCCTGGTCCCTCTCGTAGCTGCCGGAGGTCGCGCCCTCGACCTTGCCGAACTCCAGCCAGTGGTAGGACATGGTGTGCAGCAGCTTCGACGCCTCCTTCTCCCAGACGGCCTGGTGCCCTGCACAGGCGATCTTGAACATCAGTTTGTTCGGTCCGGGGATGGCCTTGTAGAGCTCGGGCACCGAGAAGTACAGCAGGCCCAGATTGGGCGCCGTGTTGACGGTCGAATCGTGCTCCCCGTAGACGATGCACACGGGTACCGAATCCCCGAGCACCCCGTGCAGCGGCACCGTGGTGGAGTTCCAGCCCCACCAGAATGAGTTCCGGATCCGGTTCAGCCCCTGCGGGGGCCCGGCAGGGCCTCCCCACCCGGCGCCGACCGTGTCGGCGGCCATCATCGCCTTCCACACCTCGTCGACCATGGCGCTCTCACGCTGGTCGGTGCACTTCACGTCCTTGTCCCACGCTGCGCGCAAGCCGTCCTTCGTGCCGACGCTCATCGGGAAGCCGAAGGTGGCCGGCGGCTTGGACACCGGCAGCGGCACCGGCGCGCCGAAGTCGGTCCCGGGCGCGCTCGCCCTGCCGTTGGGAGGGAAGATCGGCGCGAGCAGGAAGAGGCTGCGGACCTTGCCGGGATTCTGGATCGCGTAGGGACCGAACACCTGGGAGGCCGCCGACCAGCCGATGAGGTCGACCTGGTCGGCTCCGGTCTTCTCCAGGATGAAGTCGACGACCGTGTCCACCTCGTCCCAGTCGCTCTGCGAGTTGTTCAGCTGGGAGGCGTAGTTCACGGGGCCGTCGTACCGCACGGCGTCCGGGTGGGGCACCAGGAGGCCGCGCTGTGCTTCCGTCGGCTGGACGTTCTTCGGGTCGTCCATCTTCGGGCGGGTCGAAAGCCCGGAGCCCTGGAGTTCCATCACGAAGACGTCGTAGTCCTTCTTCGCGAGCTCCTCGGCCCAGCTGTACTTCTTGTACTGCAGGTCGAAGCCCGCCAGGGCCGGGACGCTCCTGCCGTGCAACATCAGGACGGGCCTGCTCTGATCGCCCCCCGGCGTGCCGTTGCGCCTTCGAACGAAAAGCTTGACGGGGTCGCCCGCATTCGCCGGCATGGTCGATGTGTGGTCCACGTAGTAGTCCTTGAGCGTGGGTGTCGCCACAGCCGTGCTCCGTTCCGTCGGTCGGGTCCGGGGCGGACGCCCGAGACCGGGGCCAGAATCCGCAAGCGTGTGCGCCCGACGTCCTCGACGTGGCCGTGGGGACACATGTCCGACCCGTTCGGGTAGCCCGGGGCGCGCCGATCGGCCGGGCGCACCCCGGGGGCGCGAGGGGCTCACGGGGTTTCTGCCGGTGTGACCTTCGCCGCTGTTCGGGGAGGGGGTGTGCACAAGGGTTACCCGCAAGTAGCATGGGCCGGGTGAGCGGGCGCTCAGTGACGTAAGCCGAGCATGCCCCCGCGCAGCAGCGCCATCCCGTACCTGGAGGAGAGCCAACGTGCCTCGTACCGTCAGGGACGTCGTCTTCGTCGACGGCGTCCGCACCCCGTTCGGCAAGGCGGGCCCGAAGGGCATCTACCACGAGACCCGCGCCGACGACCTCGTCGTGAAGGCGATCCGGGAGCTGCTGCGCCGCAACCCGGACCTGGACCCCAAGAAGATCGACGAGGTCGCCATCGCCGCGACCACCCAGATCGGCGACCAGGGCCTGACGCTGGGCCGCACCGCCGGCATCCTCGCGGGCCTCCCGCAGTCCGTCCCGGGCTACTCCATCGACCGCATGTGCGCCGGCGCGCTGACCGCCGTGACCGCCGTCGCGGGCGGTGTGGCCTTCGGTGCGTACGACGTCGCCCTCGCCGGCGGCGTCGAGCACATGGGCCGCCACCCCATGGGCGAGGGCGTCGACCCGAACCCGCGCTTCGTCTCCGAGAAGCTGGTCGACGAGTCCGCCCTGTTCATGGGCATGACCGCCGAGAACCTGCACGACCGGTACCCGACGATCACCAAGCTCCGCGCCGACGAGTACGCCGTGCGCTCGCAGGAGAAGGCCGCCAAGGCGTACGCCGACGGCAAGATCCAGCAGGACCTGGTCCCGATCTCGGTGCGCAACACCAACGAGGCGGCCGGTGAGACGGGCTGGGGCCTGGTCACCACCGACGAGCCGATGCGCCCGGGCACCACGCTGGAGAACCTGGCGAACCTGAAGACCCCGTTCCGTACGCACGGCCGGGTCACCGCGGGCAACGCCGCCGGTCTCAACGACGGTGCCACCGCCGCGATCATCGCCTCCGAGGACTTCGCCCGCGAGAACAACCTCCCGGTCAAGATGCGCCTCGTCTCGTACTCCTTCGCGGGTGTCGAGCCGGAGGTCATGGGCTACGGCCCGATCCCGGCCACCGAGAAGGCCCTCGCCCAGGCCGGCCTGTCCATCGAGGACATAGGCCTGTTCGAGATCAACGAGGCCTTCGCGGTCCAGGTCCTCGCGTTCCTGGAGCACTACGGCATCGCCGACGACGACGCCCGCGTGAACCAGTACGGCGGCGCCATCGCCTTCGGTCACCCGCTCGCCTCCTCGGGCGTGCGCCTGATGACGCAGCTGGCCCGTCAGTTCGAGGAGCAGCCGCACGTCCGCTACGGCCTGACCACCATGTGCGTCGGCTTCGGCATGGGCGCCACGGTCATCTGGGAGAACCCGAACTTCAACGCCGAGGGAGACTCCAAGTGAGCACCACCGCTGAGCTCCTGAAGGGCGCGGCCGAGCTGTTCCCGGACGAGGTCGTCACGTCCGCGCACGTCCGTCACCTGGACCTGCCGTTCGGCGCCGGGCGCTTCGCGCTCATCACGCTGGACAACGGCTTCGACCACACCAAGCCGACCACCTTCGGCCCGCAGTCCCTCGCCAACCTGAACGCGGCGATCGACCAGGTCGAGCAGGAGGCCCTCGCGGGCTCCATCGTCGGTGCGGGCATCACCGGCAAGCCGTTCATCTTCGCGGTCGGCGCCGACCTCAAGGGCGTCGAGCTGCTGAAGAAGCACGACGAGGCGCTCGCCATCGGCAAGGGCGGCCACGACGTCTTCAAGCGCCTCGCCGCGCTGGCCGTCCCCACCTTCGCGTACTACAACGGCGCGGCGATGGGCGGCGGTGTCGAGGTCGGTCTGCACTGCTCGTACCGCACCGTCTCCAAGGCCATCCCGGCCTTCTCGCTGCCCGAGGTCTTCCTCGGTCTGGTCCCGGGCTGGGGCGGCTGCGCCATCCTCCCGAACCTGATCGGCGCGGAGCGCGCGGTCTCGGTCATCATCGAGAACTCGCTGAACCAGAACCGCCAGCTGAAGGGCAAGCAGGTCTTCGAACTCGGGATCGCCGACGCGATCTTCGAGGGCGCCGACTTCCTGGAGCAGTCCCTGCTGTGGACCGCCCGCGTCCTCACGGGCGAGACCGAGGTCGTACGCGCCGAGGTCGACCGCGGCGAGGCCTGGGACGCGGCCGTCGCCAAGGGCCGCGCCATCGCGGACTCCAAGGTGCACGGCGCCGCTCCGGCCGCCTACCGCGCGCTGGACATCATCGCCGCGGCCAAGGACGGCGACCTGCAGGCCGGCTTCGACGCCGAGGACAAGGCCCTGGCCGACCTCATCATGGGCGGCGAGCTGCGCTCCGGCATCTACGCCTTCAACCTGGTCCAGAAGCGCGGCAAGCGCCCGGCCGGCGCCCCGGACAAGTCCCTGGCGCGCCCGGTCACCAAGGTCGGCGTCGTCGGCGCGGGCCTGATGGCCTCGCAGCTGGCGCTGCTCTTCCTGCGCCGCCTGGAGGTGCCGGTGGTCCTCACCGACATCGACCAGGAGCGCGTGGACAAGGGCGTGGGCTACGTCCACGCCGAGATCCAGAAGCTGCTCGGCAAGGGCCGCATCAACCAGGACAAGGCCAACCGCCTGACCGCCCTGGTGACGGGTGTCCTGGACAAGGCCGAGGGCTTCGCGGACGCGGACTTCATCATCGAGGCCGTGTTCGAGGAGATGTCCGTCAAGCAGAAGGTGTTCGCGGAGGTCGAGGCGGTCGCCCCGGCGCACGCGATCCTCGCCACCAACACCTCCTCGCTGTCGGTGTCGGAGATGGCCTCGAAGCTCCAGCACCCGGAGCGCGTCGTCGGCTTCCACTTCTTCAACCCGGTCGCGATCCTCCCGCTGCTGGAGATCGTCCGCGGTGAGCAGACCGACGACGCCTCGCTGGCCACGGCCTTCGGCGTCGCCAAGAAGCTGAAGAAGACCGCGGTCCTGACGAAGGACGCCCCGGCGTTCGTCGTGAACCGCATCCTGACCCGCTTCATGGGCGAGATCCAGAACGTCATCGACGAGGGCACCCCGGTCGTCACGGCGGAGAAGGCCATCGAGCCGCTCGGCCTGCCGATGTCCCCGCTGGTGCTGCTGGAGCTCGTCGGCCCGGCGATCGGTCTGCACGTCTCCGAGACCCTGAACCGCGCCTTCCCGGAGCGCTTCACCGTCTCCCCGAACCTCGCGGCCGTCGTCAAGGCCGGCAAGCGCGGCTTCTACGTCTACAACGCGGAGAACGGCTTCAAGCCGGAGCTCGACCCCGAGGTCGCCGCCCTCCTGGTGCAGGGCGACTCCGTCCTGACGGAGGAGCAGGTCCGCGACCGCGTCCTGGACGCGGTGGCGCAGGAGATCGGCCTGATGCTGGAGGAGGGTGTCGTGGCCGAGGCCCAGGACATCGACCTCTGCCTCATCACGGGCGCCGGCTGGCCCTTCCACCTGGGCGGCATCACGCCGTACCTGGACCGTGAGGGTGTCTCGGAGCGCGTGAACGGCAAGAAGTTCCTGGCCCCGGGCGTGGCGAGCGTTCCCGCGTAACCACGGCCCGGCCACACGGAAGCGGGGGGGGGGGGGGGGCGGGCGGGGGGGGGGGGGGGGGGGGGGGGGGGGGGGGGCCGGCCCCGGCGCCCCCGCCCCCCCCCCCCCCCCCCCCCCCCCCCCCCCCCCCCCCCCCGCTTCCGTGTGCGCCTGCCGGTCGGCCCGGGGTTGCCGTCACACGGCGGGGCGCAGGCTGAACCGGGCCTTCATCATGGCGTGGTCGGACTCGGGGAAGGTCGTCACCCGGGTGGGCTCGGCCCTGGTGAGGTGCCAGGCGTCCGCGAAGATGTAGTCGATCTTGCGTTCCTCGGCCGTCGGCGCGCCGTTTCGGCACCGGTCGGTCGTCTCCGGCCGGCAGACCACTCCGCCGGTGGAGCCCTTGGTGAACCACTCCTTGTTGTTGTCGTCCGCCTCGAAGAAGCGGCTCTCGTAGAGGTAGGTCAGCGCCGAGGAGTTGGGCTGCTGGTTCAGGTCCCCGGCGATCAGCGTCGGCACCCCGCGCGGGAAGGACTCCTCGTCGTCGAGCCATTCCCGCAGTTCCGCGATCTGGTTGGGCGACTTGGCGTTGGTGTGGGTCGTGCAGGCCTTCAGGGGACGGCCCGCGAGCGTCGTGGTGAGGCACAGCAGTCCCCGGCGCACCTCGACGGTCCGGCCGCGACCGGTGTAGGTCTCGTTGCCCGTGTCGGCGTAGCGCCGGTTCTCCGTGACGGGCTTCTTGGCCGCCTTGCGGACCAGGAGGGCGGCGCCGAAGGCCCCGGAGCCGCCGCATTTGTCGACGTTGTTCTGGGCTTCGCCGAATCCCCCGTCCATGGGGGTGCCCATGGCGTCGAGCTTGCGCCGCAGCGCCTGGTACTGGCTCTGGCAGATCTCGTTCAGGCTGATCACGTCGGGCGAGAAGTCCGCCGCCTCGCGCAGGACCCGGTCGACGGAGGTGCCGCTGCCGCTGCCGCCGGCGTTCCACGGGCAGCCTTCGGCGGCGCCGCACATGTTGTAGTGCATGACCCGTACGTCCTGGTCCTGCGCCCTCGGGGTCTGCTGCCGCGGCCGGGGCAGGGCCGCGGCGTCGACGCCGTCCGAAGGCGGAACCAGGAGGATCGCCGCGATCAGCGCCGCGGACAGCGCCATGGCCGCGGCGATCCAGCCGATCCAGCTCTTCGGGACGGCTCCGGCGCTCACCAGGCCCCGAGGAACGGCCGGTGCGGGCACACCGGCTCCGCGCAGTGGTGACGGGAGGCGCCGGCGGCGCGTACGGGGCTGTGGTCGGGCAGGCCGACGACCTTGAAGTCCCGGACGGCGGCGGGCGATTCCAGGGCGCCGAACAGGGCGATGGCCTGGACCTGGAAGTGGCCGGCCTTCCACTGGTGGTTGTGGGTGAAGGACCAGTCGCCGTTCTCGTCGACGGCGGTGGCGCCGATCAGGGTGCCCCGCTCCATCAGGACGATCTTCTTGACGCCCTTGGCGGCCTTGCCGCCGAACCGGACCTTCGGGCCGCTGAATCCGCCGGCCTTGGGCGCGGTGATCGTGGGCGCCGGTACGTCGGTCATCACCGAGAAGGACACCTCGGCTACCGGGGTGCAGCCGTCGCCGCGCAGGCCGACGCACTGGACCACGTGCTCCCCGGCCGTCCAGTTGACCGACCTGCGCCAGATCCACTGGCCGTTGGCACCGACCCGGGTGCCGCCGATGTACTGGCCGTGCTCGAAGAAGAGCAGGTAGTCGGTGCCTGGGGCGGCCATGCCGGAGAACTTGGTCATCGGGCCGACCAGCCAGCCGTTGCCCGGCTTGGCGATGGCCGGGGCCACGCCGCTGCGCTGGGCGTAGTGCAGCGCCGACTCCGGGGACTGGATCAGGAACTCCTGCGACACGGGGGGCATCACGGTCGGCTCCATGAGGCGCGGTACGTCGACGTCCTCCTTGGCCAGGACCTGGTTGTGCACCAGGCCGGTGACGACCATCCGGGCCACCTCGTAGGCGCCGGGGTGGTTCAGGTGCGAGGAGTCGATGTTCCCGTCGGGGTGCAGGGGGTGCTCGCCCGCGTCGACCCAGCAGAAGTACTGGCGCAGCCGGCTCGGGCCGATCTGGGCCCACAGCTCGGTGGTCTGGCGGAAGAGGTCGATGAACGGCACGCCGATCTCGGCGGCCACCGCGGCCATCGCGGCGGGGTAGTCGCCGCGGGTGTTGAGCACCTCGCCATGGGGCGTGAAGGCGTAGCGGGAGATCGCGCTGGCGAAGACCGGGATGCCGCCCTCCTCGCGGATGTACTGGACGAAGAGCCGCAGCAGCTCCTGGTACTCGGGGACCGGGACGTACCGCATGCCGTTGTGGATCATGTGGTCGACGCCGCCGAAGCCGATGATCACCACGTCGCCGCGCACCATGCGGTTGAGCAGGGCGTAGAAGCGCTCCGTGTAGTACTTGCGCGTGGTCATGGCGCTGCGCGCGTAGTTGGCCACCTCGATGGGGCCGACGAGGAGCTCCTCGATCTTCTGCCCCCACCCGGCCATGGGTGCCTCCTCCTCGGTCCGAGGAGCGGGGACGGAGTCCCCGAGGACGAATATGGTGCGTTTCATTCCGTTCCAATCCGAAGGAGCGTCCGGGCACGCCCCGGCTAGCGGTCGACCACGTTCATGGCCATGGCGCCCGACATCGACGTGTAGGGCCGGACCCGTACCGGGCGCGCCGGATGGACGACGAGCCAGGGCGAGGCCGTGTCCCCCGGCAGGGGAACGGCCGGGTACGCCAGCGAGCTCTTGACGTCCGGGTAATCCTCCAGCAGGCGGCAGACGCGGACCTTGCCGGGGGTGTCGGGATCGGGCTGGAGCCACCAGTCCCAGTCCTCCCAGCGCTCCAGACGGTAGTCGACCGCGCTCTGCAGCGGCACCTCCGCGTGGAAGGCCTGGTTCCCGAGCAGGTGCACCGGTACGTCGAACTGGGCCCGGTGCTCACCGCGCCGCGCGATCACGAAGCGCGCCCCGGACAGCAGCGGCTGCGCGCCGCACACCACGCCCGTGACGCCGATCGACTCGTCGAGGACGTGGACGCCGGTGCTCTCCACGTGGACGTCGCGCAGGACGGTACGCAGCATCAGCTTGCCCGAGGGCTGGGCGTAGGGGAGGTTCCAGCCGATGGCGGGCACGAACGGGTCGGCGAGCAGCTGCTCGCGGGCCTCGATCAGGACCCGGGTGTCGCGGATGCCCGCCTTCAGGTGGACGGTCTCGCCGCGGTCGTTGCGGGCCATGACGCGCCAGCGGCCGTCGCCGAGGTGGTCCAGGGCCTCGGGCCCGATCGCGGCCTCGTAGCGGATGCCGCCCTGCGGGAGGTCCTTGTCGGTGGTGCGCAGTTCCAGGTCGGGCCGTGCCGTGCCGTCGCCGGCGCTGTGGCGCAGCACGTAGTTCCACTCGTGCCGTTCGTCGGGTCCGTCGGTGGAGAAGCGCAGCCGGCCGCCCGGATCGGCGGTGACGTGGCACAGGGCGGTCTTCAGGGAGGACGGGGGTGCGGTCTCCCCGGAGGGGCGGCCGAGCGGCTTGGCCGTCGGGGCGCGGTACTTGGAGTTCGCGGCCCGCTTGGCGGCGACCTTCTCGAACAGCTCGACGTACCGTCCGGCGACGGCGGAGGGGTCGTAGCGGGCGGAGTTGCGCAGCGCGGCCTGGCTCATCCGGTGTCGCAGCACGTCGTCTGCCATGAGGCTGCGCAGGCCCTCGGCGATGGCGTCGACGCTGCCGTTGGCGACGAGGAGGCCGTCCTCGCCGTGGCGCAGGATCTCGCGGGGGCCGACGGGGCAGTCGGTGGAGACCACGGGCAGGCCGCAGCGCATCGCCTCCACCAGCGTCATGCCGAAGGACTCCTCGCTGGAGGTGACGGCGGCGATGGAGCCCTTGGCCCACTCCGACTCGATCGGCGAGAAGCCCCCCATGAGCAGGGCGCGGCCCGCCAGGCCGAGTTCATTGACCAGCCCCCGCATCTTGGCGGCCTCGCCGCCGTCGCCGTAGATGCGCAGCTGCCAGTCCGGGAACTCGGCGGCGAGCCGGCCGAAGGCGCGGATCAGCAGGTCGTACCGCTTGACGTGGTGCATGCGGCCGGCGCTGACGATGATCTTGCCGAGCCCCTGGGAGGGGGCGACGACCGGCCGGGGCACGCTGTTGGGGATGCCCACGACGGGCAGGCCGGGGATGGGCGTGTGGGCGCGGAAGGACTTGGCGTCGGCGTCGGTGACGGTGGTCACGGCGTCGAGCCGCGGGTACACCCGGGCCATCTCGGCGCGTACGGCCGCGGGGATGGCCAGGTGCGTCATGTGCTCCTGGGCGACGCGCAGCGCGGAGTCGCGGGTGTACTGGGCCACGAACAGGTTGAGGCTGGGCCGGGTGCCGATCACCACGTCGGCCTTGGTCTTGGCGAGGTCGGCGATGATCCGCTCGTCGGAGAGCCGGCTGTACTGCGCGAAGAACTCCTCCTGGCGCGGTACGACGGTGCTGGGCTCCTTCAGGCCCGGGTCCCCCTGGTCTGCTCCCGCCTTGCCCGCCCTCAGGTCGAGCAGGGCGCGGACCGTGACCTGCGGGGAGATCTGGAACTTCGTCGCTCCGGCGCGCCGGAAGACGGAGACGATCTCGACCTCGTGGTCGGCGGAGAGCGCTTCCGCGAGGTTGATGACGGTCCGGTTGGTGCCGCCGATGCCGTAGATGTTGTTGATCAGGAAGGAGATCTTCACGGGGTACGGGACTCCTTCCGCTCGAAAGAACTGGGTATCGGGTAGTACGCGTCGAGGAACCGGCCGACCATGCGCTCCTGGCGTTCGGTGTCGCGGCCGTCGGAGACGGTGTCGTTGATGCAGAACGCCTGCCGGTCGCGGGCGGCCAGCAGGATGCCGAGCCGCCGCTCGATCTCGGGCCGGGCCAGGTCGAGGTAGGCGAACTGGATGTCCGAGGGGACCGCCCGGCCCGTGAAGTACGCGTAGTAGTGGTAGAGCGAGGACGGTATGGAGATGTCGGTGGCGCTGCGGAAGCGGCTCATCGTGGTGGCCCGGTGCCAATCGGCGAACTCGGCCTCGATCTCGTAGAGCACGCTGCGGCGCAGCGGGTACGGGGCGTGGCGCAGCTTCTGCACGATGGTGGGGCCGAAGCGCTGCTCGATGAGCGTGCGGTTGTTCTTGCCCGCCGCGTCGACCGGGCGGTCGGCGTGGTTGACGTCCCGCTGCGGGACTTGGGACGGGGACCAGAACAGCCGGGTCGAGCCGTTGGACAGGAAGAAGTCCTGGGGGGTGACGGGCCGTCCGAGGAACATGTCGTCGTTGAAGTAGAGGAAGTGCTCGGACAGTCCCTCGATGTGGTGCAGCCGGCTCTCGATGGCGTGCGAGTTGAAGGTGGGCAGGGCCCTGGGGTCGTCGAAGATCTCGGAGTGGTCGACGACGGTGATGCGCGGGTTGTTCTCGTCGAGCCAGTGGGGCCGCTGCCGGTCGGTGACGAGGTAGATGTGCCGGACCCACGGCGCGTGCTGCTCCAGCGCGCGCAGGGAGTAGCGCAGCTCGTCGCGGCTGATGAAGCGGGCGGCGTTCGCCGACTCCTCGTGGTAGCCGCCGAATTGGACTTCCTGCTTGCGGCGCTGCCAGGCCAGGTCGTTGCCGTCGACCCACGTGTAGACCACGTCGATGGGGAAGCGGACGTCTTCGGGCAGGGCCGCGGCGTACGGCTCGATGGTGCGCACCGCGCGGGTGCGACGGGTGTGGCGGGAGGCGAAGCCGGTGAGGCTGCTGACCGGCACCGAGACGCGCGGGGCCCCCTCGGCGACCTCCTCGGTGACGCGGTTGGGGCGGGGCGCGACGAGCAGGCCGTCCTCGGGCGTCCAGAACTCGATGTCGCAGCCGTATTCGAGGCCGAGGGCCAGGGAGCCGCCCGGGTCGCGCCAGACCATGCCGACGCGGACCACGGAGGCGCCGTCGTAGATGCGCCGGCCGCGGCGAGAGCCGCTGAGCACGGGGGTTTCGCCGGTGGCCCGGTCGCCGCGCTTGACGTACAGCGGGGAGAGCCGCTCGCTGGCGACCAGGGCGTCGCGCACCCGTGCGCGGTCGTGCGCGGAGACGGCGAGACAGGCCCTGAAGTCGCTGGCCCCGCGGACGGCGAAGTAGTCGATCCCGGCGTCTTCGAGCATCCAGACGGCCAGTTCGAGGTTGGCCTCGCGCAGCCCGAGCGGGGAGGCGGTCGGGCGGACCAGGGAGATCAGGGCTCCTTGGTCCAGCAGGGTCGCGAGCCTTTCGTCGCCGTTGAACAGGTGCGGCCAGCGCCGTCGGGCCTGGGCGGCGCGCAGCGCCCGGCGGATGCCGAGGCCCGTCTGGAGGCGGCGCAGGAGCCGCTTGACGAGGGTGCGCAGCCGCATCGGGACGCGCGCCGCGATCTTGCCGCGCAGGGAGGCGGACAGCAGGGTGCGGTAGAGCCCGACGGCGGCCGAGGCCTCCGGGTTGATCACTGCCACGGGTCGCTCCCGCCGGTGGGGGCGTATTGCTCGGGTGCCCGGTCGGATGGCTGCTCGAACGGGCTGGGCACGGGGAAGTACCTCTGCAGGAAGTCCACGACCAAGGAGGTCCCGCCGGCCGTGCGGGCTTCGGCGGAGCCGAGGCCGGACAGCTGCAGGCACTGGGTGTCCCGGCGTACGAGCAGCCGCTCCAGGTGGCGCTTGATGCCGGGCAGGGCGGCGTGCAGCGTCATGATGGGTTCCCCGGAGGGGTCGGCGAAGCCGGACGAGTGGGCGGCGTGGTGGATCAGCCCGTCCAGGGGGTGGGTGCCGGCCAGTTCGGGGGCGACCTGGGTGTCCACCACGTACGCGGCCGGGTCGAGCGTGTCGGAGAGCGCGGCCAGCACCTCCCGCGCGTACGGCTGGGGGCCCGAGGCGTAGCCGTGCCCGACGACGGTGTGGGTGTAGGAGTACGCGGTCAGGGACCAGGGCGCCTCGGCCTCGGCGGCGTTCCACGGACCGCGCCGGGGCCGGGTCCCGCCGAGCGGGGAGAAGAAGTCGAAGGCGCGCACGGGGCGGGTGAACAGGGCGCCGGGGCGCATCAGCAGGAACTGGTCGGAGAGGCCGGGGATCCGGTGCAGTCCGGTCTCGGCGTTCCAGTCCGCCGACCAGACGGACAGCCGGTCGTCGATGCGCACCCAGTCGGGGAGCGGCGCGAGCGCCACCACGTGGACCATGTCGATCCAGGGGGCGTTCTGGTGGATGGAGCGCAGGGCGGCGCGCAGGAGTTCCTCGGCCCAGGGGGTGGCGTGCTGCCACAGCAGGACGGCGTCCACCCCGAAGGTGATCTCTTCGATGCGGGGGATGTCGAAGCCCTCGTGGGTGACGGTGATCTCGCCGTCGCTGCCGATGTCGGCGTATCCGGTCAGACGGTCCAGGGTGACCTCGGTGCGGCCCCCGCCCTCGGCGGGGACCACGCGCTGCACGCGGTTGGGGCGCGGGCCGACCAGGCGGGGAGTCTCCAGGGCGTTGTTGACGGTCCAGAACTCGATCTCGATGCCGAGGTCGTCGCCGATCCACAGGGTGCGGGTGGGGTCGGTGCGCAGCCAGGTGAGGCGGATGACGCGCTGCTTGGCGTAGTTCGCCCAGGCCTTGACGTGGCTGCCGGGGATCTTGGCGCCGTCGGTGTTCGAGGGGGACACGCCGACGACGTACCCGGTCTGGACCTCCAGCAGGGCGCGCATGACGCGGCTCACGGCGGCCTTGTGTTCCTGGGGCACGGCGATGGCGATGCGGCGGTCGTCGAGGGCGGGCACCGCGAACCACGGGATGCCCTCGTTGTCGAGCACGCTGGAGACCAGGTAGTGGTCGGTGCGGCGGGAGAGTTCCGGCGTCAGCCCGGGGTGGATGTGGGCGACGCGCCCGTCGGGGGCGGTGGTGGTGCCCTCCGGCAGGTAGCTGAAGTCCTCTTCGCGGACGCGCTTGAGGGCCCGCTGGTGGTGGCGGGACTCGCGGTTGGCCAGCGTCCGCGCGAGCCGGCGCTTGACTTTGCCCCGCACGCTCGGCGGGACCTTGCTGGCGGCGACGGCGCGCACCGGTTGGGGTACGAGCTTCTGGTAGATGTTCGCGGCGGAGCCGACCGAGCCCGGTTCAGCCATGTCGATCGCTCCTTGTCAGTTCGTAGGGGCTTGGGGTGGGGAAGTACGCGTTGAGGAATCCGTCCAGGACCTCCGTCTGCGCCTCCAGGTCCTCCGGGGTGGAGAAGGCGTCGTTGAGACAGAAGGAGTCCTTGTCCCTTCCGTCCAGCAGCCGCTGGAGCCGGTCCGCGAGGTCGGGCACCGCGAGCTGGAGGTAGGTGAAGGGCATCGAGCCCGGCTGGGCCCGTCCGCTCAGTGCCGCGTAGTAGAGGGCGAAGGACGAGGTGGGCGAGAGGTCCGTCATGGCCCGGAAGCGGCTGGCGGACGTACGGGCCCACGCCTCGGGGAAGTCGGCCTCGGCCTCCTCCATGGCGCTCCTGCGCAGGGCGTAGGGGATGTGCTCCATGGGCTGGGTGATGACGCGTCCGAACCGGCGCAGCAGCAGCGCCCGGTTGTTCTTGCAGGCCGCGTCGACCGGGGTGTCGGTCTCCACGACCGGTCCCTGCGGGATGCGGTTGCGGGAGGGGAAGTACTTCGCGGTGCCGGTCGGGGTGAAGAAGGCGTGGGGTGCGACGAGCCGGCCCATGAACATGTCGTCGTTGAAGTAGAGGAAGTGCTCGGCGAGGCCGGGTATGCGGTGGAGCTGGCTCTCGATGGAGTGCGAGTTGAAGGTCGGCAGGTCGGCCGGGTTGCGGAAGATCTCACGGTGGCTGACGACGCGGATCCCGGGGAGGTCCTGGCGCAGCCAGGCCGGCACCTGGTCGTCGGTGACGATGTAGATGTTGCGGATCCACGGGGCGAACAGGTACAGCGAACGGATCGAGTAGCGCAGTTCGTCGCGGCTGATGAAGCGGGCGTCGCTGGCGGACTCGGCGTGGTAGACCTCGCCCTTGGCGGAGGCCTTGCGGGCCTTCCAGGCCGGGTCCTCTCCGTCGACCCAGGTGTACACGGCGTCGACGGGGAAGGTGATGTCCTCGGCTCCCGGAACCATGAACTCGGGCCGCGTCGTCAGGGCCGGGGCGGCCTCGTCGGAGCGCACGCCGGAGACGAAACGGCTGAAGAGGCGGGCGGCGCCGAAGATGCTCGGGCCGTCCGCCGCGATGGACCAGGCCACCCGGTTGGCGCGGGGGGCGACGAGCCGGTCGCCCTTGCGGGCCCAGAACTCGATGGCGCAGCCGTACTGGTGGCCGAGGACCAGGTGGCCGCCGGGGTCGGTCTGGTACCAGCTGATCTGGATGCCGATCGCGGTGCGGACCTCGTTCCAGGCCTCGGGGCTCTCGCTGCGGCGGACGGCGGGCGCGCGCACGGCGTCGGGCTTGAGGACGGACACGTAGCCCGGGTGCTGGGAGAGGAAGCGGAAGACGGCTTCGAGGACCCGGTCGCGGTCGTCCTCGCAGACGCCGATGACGGTGCCGTGGTCGTTGGTCCCGCGGACCGCGAAGTAGGGGACTCCGGTGTAGTCGAGCAGTCCGGCGATGACCTTCCGGTTCTCCTCGCGGGCACCCAGAGGCCGCACCGCGGGGTGGACGTACGCCTCGTCGCCCGCGTCCCCCACACGGATCTTCAGCGGCCCGGCCGCCGGGCGCCGATCGGTCTCGGTGCGACGACCACCGCCGTAGCCGGCCTGAGTGGCGTATCCAGGCATCGCGGTCATGCTGCCTCCGTGCAGTAGTACATGTCGCCCGACTGCAGGGCCCCCGACGCACCACTGCTTTACAAAATCCAGGTAAACAAAATCTACCTTCGGACTTAAGCGATCCTTACCGGAAACGGGATGATCCCCGTCACTGCGAGAACGGGTCAGACAGTCAGCCACCCGCCGAGCGCCAGCCCCTGCTGGTTCGGGTCCTGCCGGGCGACGTCGAGCCGTCCGTCGGGCCCCAGCGAGGCGACGACGAGGTTCCCGAAGGCGTCGAGCGCCCCCGCCGGCTCACCGATGCCCGGTTCCCCGGACAATTCCCACCACAGGCCCGACTGTTCGTGTCCGGTGACGCACGCGCCGATCGCCGTGGGGCCCTCCGCGGAGCGCTGGAGAAGCACCGTGCAGTCGTAGCCGTCGACGAAGGCCCGCAGCGCGGTGACCCCGTGCCGGCCGGTACCGCCGACGGAGGCGGCCATCCCGTCGGTCCGGAAGGCGTAGAGGCCCCCGTCCCGCGCGTCGCACCCGTACACCGTGGCCAGACCCGGCCCGGTGCCGAGGGCGGACAGCGGCGTGCCGTCCGCCGCGATCAGCGGGAGCCGGGCGTCACGGGTCTGGCGCATCTTCTTGTCGGGGCCGCGGCTCCAGCGCCCGACGCCGCTCGCCGTGGGTGCGAAGACCTCCGGGAGGCCGTCGTCGCCGAGCACGGCGCCGAAGCCTTCGAGGACCTTGCTGCCGACGAGGTCGGCCCACGAGCCCCAGACGCCCTTCTTGTCCTGGGAGCGGCCGGTCATGTACTGGCCGAAGTTGCGGGTGAAGACGTGGACCCCGCCGTGGAGGTCGGCGGTCACCACGGGCACCCCGAGCTCACGGCCGCGGTCCGTGTGGCGGCCGTGCGGGTTGCCCAGCGAACGCCAGTCCGCCAGCGGACGGCCCGTCTGGTACTGCACGGCGTGCATGACCTCCACCACCGCGCTGCCCGACTCCTCGGGCGTACGGGAGAGGGAGACCAGGTGGACCCAGCCCTCGGGGGTCTGTGAAACCGAGAGCACCGGGAGCAGCGGCGGGGTGTCGAGCCGCAGCCGGGTCCACTCGGAGCCGCCCGCGGTCTTCTCGGTCCACCGCACGACGCCGCCGTCGACGGCGGCGTAGGCGGTGAGCCGCCCGTCGGACCCCCGGGTCAGCCAGAGCCGGCGGCCGGGGTAGCGGTCGACGGCGGCCGGCGGGAGCGTGGTCTGCTCGCAGGACGCGGCCGTACGGAAGGACTGGACGACCAGCGGGCCCTGCCGGTCCTCGTCGGCCCGGCGGGCGACGGCCTCCAGGACGGCCTGCGCCACGGCGGTGTGCTCCGGGTGGTCGGAGCGTTCGGCTCCGGTGGCGGCGTCGTAGGCGGTGTGCGCCGGGTCGGGGTCGAGGGTGCACAGGCGGGTGGGTTCGAAGCGGTCGATCAGCGCGTCGGCGCAGTCGACGAGCTCGTCGGGGGCGCCGGGCCGCAGCCGGACGGGCCCTTCGACGAAGCAGACCTGGACGTCCGGGGCCGCGGCCATGGTGTGGATCCGCAGCTGGAGCGTCTCGTCGCCCGCGGCGAGCCGTTCGACGTGCTCGTCCCAGGCGGATCCCCGCCCGAGGGCGTCCAGGAGGGCGCGGCGCCCGCGCGCGTCCTGCGCCGCCAGGCTCACGACGGCGAGGGCGCCGCCGGAGTCGCCCGCCGTGCGCAGCAGCTCGGGGCCGGTGATGACGAGGGCGTCGGCGGGGTGGGCGACGAGGTGGAGGGCGGCGCCACGGGTGGCGGGCCGCTGCGGGGAGGCCGAGGCGGTTCGGCGTCGACCGGTCGCCGACCGCTCGCTGCGACCCGAGCCCCTTGCCACTCGCCTGCTCCTCTATTGCTCAGCCCCATACACCCGAACGGCAAACTTACTTCATACTTACGGGTGATCCAACCTTGGATCATTTGAACAATCGCCACAGGGCGAGGACACTGTTCCGCCCGAAAAAGCGGACATATGCCCCGTCGTACTGCATCGATCGGGGACACCCGGTCGAAACTTTGTCTATAGTGCACGGTCAGCAAACCGCTTGCCGGCCAGCCGATTTGAGGACCCGCCCCAATGAGCCATGACGTCATGACCCCGGGCCCGCGCGAGGCGCAGACGGGCTCCGACAGCGCCGGCAGGCGCGTACGGCGCCGGCGCCGGCCGCTGCGGATCATCGGGCTGACGCTGGTGGTCCTGCTCCTGCTGGCGGCGGGCGCGGGGTGGTGGGCGTACAGCCACCTCGACGGCAACATCTCCAGCGTCGACCTGGACAAGGCGATCGGCGACAACCGCCCGCAGAAGGTGGTCGCCGGCGCGCAGAACGTCCTCGTGCTCGGTTCCGACTCCCGGGCCGGGGCCAACGGTGAGCTCGATCACGGCGACGTCAGTGGTGCCCGCTCGGACACCACGATGCTGATCCACATACCCGAGGGCCGCTCCAAGGCGACCGCGATAAGCATCCCCCGCGACACCCTGGTGACCCGGCCCGAGTGCAAGGACGAGGACGGCAAGGCGGTCCCGTCCCAGAAGCGCGTCATGTTCAACAGCATCTTCCCGGTGGCCGGTCCGGCCTGTGTGGTCAACACCGTGGAGCAGATGTCCGGCGTCCGCGTGGACCACTTCGTCGTGGTCGACTTCGCCGGCTTCAAGGGACTGGTGGACGCCCTCGGCGGCGTGACCGTCAAGCTGGACAAGCCGATCAAGGGCGGGCTCAACCTGGATGCGGGCGAGCACCGGCTGAACGGCACCGACTCGCTCAAGTTCGTCCGTACCCGGCACGGCTACGCCGACGGCAGCGACCTCGGCCGCATCAGCCTCCAGCAGACCTTCATGATGGGGCTGCTGAAGGAGATCAAGAACCAGGACGCCTTCGGCAACCCGGCGCGCCTCTACAAGCTCGCCGACGC
This sequence comes from Streptomyces sp. NPDC001717, assembly GCF_042892775.1. Taxonomy (NCBI): domain Bacteria; kingdom Bacillati; phylum Actinomycetota; class Actinomycetes; order Kitasatosporales; family Streptomycetaceae; genus Streptomyces; species Streptomyces sp. NPDC001717. Next base: position 116,221 of record NZ_JBIAUK010000026.1, read on the forward strand.
CGGCACCAAGTCGCTCACCACCGACTCCGACCTCGCCTCCCTCACCGCTCTGGCCGACTTCGCCAAGAGCATGAAGGGCGTGGACCCGGACACGATGGAGACGATCATGCTGCCGGTCGCCTACGACAAGGTGGACAAGAACCGCGTGGTCGTCGCCGAGCCGCAGGCCACCCAGCTGTGGGACGCCCTCCGCAAGGACGAGAAGATCCCGGCCGCCGCGAAGGACTCCCCCGCCAAGGGCACCGGCTGACGGGCCTCGCACGCGCAGACGAAGGAGCCGGGGGGCCGGGGGGGCCCGGCGGGCGGGGCCGGGGGGGGGGGGGGGGCCCGGGGGGGGGGGGGGGGGAGGTGGCGTACGGGCCGGCCAGGCCGAGGC
>NZ_JBIAUK010000027.1:0-115218 GCF_042892775.1 Streptomyces sp. NPDC001717
GGTGTCGTTCGACGACGGTGCCCGCGTCACCTACTGGATCACGGCCTCCGGCCTCGCCCTGCGCTTCATCATGTCGTCCTGACCAACCCCGACCAGAACGAAGGGCAGGGCCGCCGCGTCGTCGCGGCGGCCCTCCCCTGGGGTGGGGGCGATCAGTGGCCGTGGTGGTGGCCGCGTCGGCCCCAGGACTCGGTGTCGATGACGTTGCCGCGGTTGTCGCGGAGGGTGGCGGTGTCGCGCTCGTCCCAGATCTGGTGGCGGCGGCCCTGGTAGACGTCGCGGTCGGTGTCGCGGCCATGACCGGTGTGGACCCTGACGCTGGACTTGCCGTCGAGGCGGAAGCCGTTGAAGCGGTAGCGGTTGCCCTCCTCGTCGGTGAGGGTGAAGCCGCGGAGCTCGACGGCGTGGCGACCGGTGTTCTTCACTTCGACCCATTCGCGGTTCAGGGCGCGGTTGTCGTGCCCGCGGCCGGCTTCCCGGACGTCACCGATGACGACGGAAGAGTGGGAGCCGCGGTGGTCGTGCCGGTGATCGTCGGCGGCTGCCGGCACCGCCGCGGCACCGATCAGGGCGCCGGCGGCGAGGAGACCGGCGAGGGTGCGGCGGGTGGCGATTGCGGGGGAAGCGGACATGCGGATGACTCCTTCAACGGGCAGCCCCGCCCGGCCTGGTGCGGGCCGGGTGGGCTCCGAACAGTTCCCGGCGTCCTGCCGAGGAGCCACACCCTGACCCCGAAACACCCTCGAAGGCGCTGAAAACAGTCGGTGTTGCCCAATGCGGACATTTCCGTAACCCTCTCTTGTAGCAGGCATGGATCAAAGCTGCGTTGACGGCCGAACGCGGGAGGTCCGGCCACAGCCCAGCGGGGCCGCGGGCCCGAGCGTCACGCCTCACCGGCCGTGCGGTTCACCGCTGCCCCAAAACGCTGCTCCAAGCGGGTTCAACGCCGTGTAACAGCCGCTGCCGGAACCTGTCGAGGAACCGGCTCCGGGTCACCGGTCAGAGTGCAATTCGCCGCGGCCGGACGTGTTCGGCCAGGTCGGGAACGGCGCGTTCTCTAGCGTGTCCCGGGAACGACCCCGGCAGGCCTCTGCCGGGATCCTGGTCATACGGAGGAACCTTTGACTGCGTCCCTCGCCGAGCTCACCGGCGACTACGTCCTCGACCCCACCCACACCCGGATCGGGTTCGTGGCCCGGCACGCCATGGTGACCAAGGTCCGCGGCGCCTTCCACCAGTTCGAGGGCACCGCCCACCTGGACGGCTCCGACCCGGCGAAGTCCACCGGTCAGGTCGTCATCAAGACGGAGAGCATCGACACCGGCGTCGAACAGCGCGACCAACACCTGCGCACCAACGACTTCCTCGACGCTCCCAGCTTCCCCGACATCACCTTCCGCACCACCAAAGTCGAGCAGAAGTCCGACACCGACTACCGGGTCACCGGCGACCTCACCATCAAGGACAGCACCAAGCCGGTCACCATCGACTTCGAGTACACCGGTAACGCCGTCGACCCCTACGGCAACCTGCGCGTCGGCCTCGAAGGCTCGCTGACCATCTCCCGCAAGGACTTCGGCATCACCTGGAACGCGGCCCTGGAGGGCGGCGGTGTCCTGGTCGGCGACAAGGTCGTCCTGGAGTTCGACATCTCCGCCATCAAGCAGAGCTAGGACCGGTCATCGGCCGGCGCACCTCCGGGCGCGTCCCGGTGGTGCCGGCGGCGGTCTCCTTCAGTCCCGGCCGCCGCCCCGGGAGTCCAAGGCGGTGATCACCGCGCCGCTGCGCAGTGTCGCGGTCAGGGCGGCCGGAGGACCGGAGGCCGGTGGTGCCGGGACGGCCAGGCTGCGGCCGGGCGTACGGGAGCGCAGGGATCCCGTGGCGATGATCTCCGTCACCTCCCGGCTGCCCGCGGCCAGTTGGTAGGCACGGCCGGACGGGGCCCGCCAGACCGTCGCCGCGAGGAGGTGCTGCCCGAAGCGTCCGCAGGCGGCGGTGGAGCCGGCCCGGGCCACGGTCAGCGAGGCACCCGTGGGCGGCCGGAGCCGGATCAGGACGTCGCCCTGCCCGGTCCAATGGGTGGCGCGGGTACAGGACCAGACCGCCCGGCCGGGGGTCTCGGGGAGCTCCGTTACGGCGAAGTCCCACAGGTTGAGCGCCCGGACCGCCCGGCCGTCCACCGTGTCCAGCGCGCAGGCCTCCTGGGCCCAGCGGGCCAGGGCGGCGGGCCCCGTGGCCTCGCGGGGCTGGCGGGCCGGCGGCGCGTCGGCGCCCTCCGCGGGCGGGGTGTAGGTGAGGTGGACGGGGAGCAGCCCGCCGCGGTCGGCGAGGAGGAAGGCGTGCTTCTCCACGATGCGCGGCGAGGAGGCGACCTCCAGGACCGGACGCGGTCCGCAGCTCCCGCCTCCCGCATCACCGCCCGCGTCGGCATCCGGCCCCTGCCGGCCTGCGTCCTCGCGAGGGAACTCGGTCGTGACCGTTCCGTCGGGGCCGATCGGCAGGGGCAGGGCTGCCGTGGCGGGGGCGGCCAGGTCCCGGACCCCGGCGGTGGCGATCCACGGCGCGAGGAGCCGACGGGCCGTGCCCCCGTCCCGGGTCAGGGTGACGGCGGCCGCCGTGGTGACGTCGGCGTCGTCTGTCCGGGCGATGTCCAGGCTCCGGCGGCCACCCTGCTCGGTGTAGCGCACGACCCGGTCGGGGTCGAGGAACACGACCACGGCGATCCCCGGCCGGGGATCGCCCGCGAACAGCAGCTGCGGCGGGTGTCCCGGCGGTTCCGCCGAGGCCGACGGGGCGACGGTCACCGCCGTACCGGAGCGCGGCGCGACCCAGGTGCCCAGGGCCCGCGCCAGCAGTGGCCGGTCCCCGGTGCGAGTGCCGCGGGCGGGCCAGGCCGTGAAGTCCACCCGGCCGGTGTCGGCCCACGCCTGAGCGGGAACCCGGACCAGGCGCGCGGGATCGAGGACGGCGCGGGCGGCGGGAGCACCCGCGTAGGCGACGGGGGGCCCGGAGTCCGGGCCCGCGACGGTGGCCCGGGTCAGCCCGGCGGCCAACAGCAGGACGGCGGCGAGGCCCCAGGCGGCGCGGATACGGGTGCGGCGCAGCAGCAGGTCGGTGGGACGGGTGTGGACGTCCGCCGGGTGCAAGATCGTTTCTCTGTGGGGTCGGGGCCCGGCGGCGCCCATGTCCCCCGGAGCGCCCTCCTCCGGCGCTGCGGCCCTCGGGCGGGCATCGGCCGCCAGGGCCGCCCGTACCTCGCCGCCAGGATCACCGGCTCCGGCCTCCGCGAGTACGTCCGCCGCGGTGTCCTCGTCCAATCCGTCGTACCGGCACAGCACGTGCGCCGCGCGGGCGTACGGGGACAGCCCCGCCAGTCCGCGCGCCGCCTCGTCGAGCCCCTCGGCGGTGGGCCACATCCGCAGCCCCCACACCCACGGCGGGAACGGCCCGCGCCGCCGCCCGGCCGCGCGCCGCACCACTTCGGCCCGTACGGCCGCCAGCGGATCCCCGCCCTGCCGTGCCCGGCGCCCCGCGGCCCGCAGCGAGTGCTGGACGGCGCGGTGGGCGCGCAGCAGCCGCGTGTGCCGGTCGAGGTGCGGCGGCAGCACCAGGTAGGCCAGACGCAGCAGTTGGGGGTAGCGTTCGACGATGATCGCCTCAACCTGGCGCAGCCCGGCTCCGGAGCCTTGACGTTGTCCCACGCAGCGGACAACGAAGGAATCATCATTTGGTCACATACCCGGGGGTGCGGACCGGGCAGGGCCATGGAGGCGGCTCGTTGTCGCGATGTCAGTACCGGCCGTCATAGTGCCGTACGTGATCAACGAACTTGACGGCGTCGACTGGGCGTCGATGCACCATGCGTACGGTCCGGCCGACGAGGTCCCGGTGTGGCTGAGGCAGATGGGCTCGACCGACCCCGAGGTCCGGGACAAGGCACTCGGTGACTTCTACAGCGCGGCACACCACCAGGGCGACGTGTACCCGTGCACCGTGGCGAGCCTGCCGTTCCTGTTCCACATGGCCGAGGATCCCGCGACCCCCGACCGGGCCTCGATCATCGAGCTCCTGGTCAGCATCGGACGCGAATCCATGGACTGCGACGCCGAAGCCGTCTACTTCACGCCGGACGGGACCGAGTCGACGGCCCACGTGGACGGCGTGGCCCTGATGCGCCGGAGCGCCGACGTCTTCGTCCGCCGTGTCGCGGACCCCGAACCGTCCGTACGCCGGGCGGCGATCGGAGGCCTCGGTCTCTTCCTCGACGACGGGGACCGAGCGGTGGAGATACTGTGCGGCCGCCTGTCGGCTGAGGACGGGATGGTGGAACGGCTGCTGGTCGTCCGGACGATGGCCGACCTCGCGCTCCGGTTGCCCGCCGCGCATGCCTCTGCCATCGCCTGGCTCGGCACCCTCGCCGACGATCCGAAAACCTCCCCCGACATCCGGCTCGCGGCCCTCGTCCATCGGGCCCGCTGCGCCCCGCAGGACATCGAGGACGACGTCGTACCGACGGCAATCGAACTCCTCCGCCGGCTCACGACGCCCGCACCGGAGAGCGGGCCGGGCGGCGAAGAGCGCCGGTCCGGTTCCGGAGAGTGCGCGTGCACGGCAGCCGCCGAATCCCCGGCGGACCAGAACGTCCCGCCACAGGTGGCCCATGCCTTCGAGGCCCTCGAACGGCACAACCGTGTCCATGCGCCGACCACATCCCTGCTCCGCACCTTCCACGAGGTGCTGGATTCCGACGTGCCCGAGCGGACGGCCCTCCTCACCGAGCAGCTCCGCAGCCCGGACCGCGCCACCCGCTACGACGCGATCGCCATGGCCCAGGACCTGATCGGGTCCCGGCGCGGTGACCACTTCGAACTCGTCGTGCTCATCGCGCACTGCCTCCTTCCCGATGACCCGTACACGGCCGCCGTGGCGGCCGAGAGCCTCGGATCCCTGGCGTCCCTCGCACAGCCCGCCCGCGAGGCCCTCGCCGCGTACGTGGCCGGACAGCGCGCGGCGCACGGCTCGGACGTGTGGGCCACGCCGAAACCGCTCCTGCGCCGCGCCCACCAGGAAGCCGTGCTGGCACTGGCACGCCTGGGTGATCTGCGGGCCCTCCCCGACCTGCTGACGGCTCTGGACCGTGATGTCGACGCGTGGCGCGTCGTGCAGGTCGCCGGTGGCCTGCGCCCGGCCGCCGGTGAACTCCTGCCGCGGCTGACTCGCCGCCTCGCCGGCGCCGACTTCTCTCCGCAGTGGCCCGGGACGGGCGCCGGAGCCCTGGTGTCCGCCCTTGCCGAACTGCGGGACCCGGCGGCCGTTCCCGCAGTCACGGACGCAGTCACCACCGCCGTCCGTCACGAGGAGTGGCGGACCGCCGCGTCCGCCCTGGGCGCGCTCGCCTCCTTCGGCCGCGCCGCCGCGTCCGCGTCGGACGTGATTCGCCCTCTGGCCGAGGCGGAGGACGTCGGCCTCCGCATGGCCGCCACGGCCGCTCTGTGGGACCTGGAAGGCGACCCGGAGACAGTTGTGCCGCGGCTGCACGACCTGCTCGACAGCCATTGCCGTCATGAAGCGGCCGATGCCCTCGGTCGGATCGGTCCACCCGCCGAGACAGTGCTTCCCAGGCTGCGGCAGATGCTGACCGCCGGCTACGAGTGGACCCGGGTCCACGCCGCCGCCGCGCTGTGGGACATCGGCGGTGAGGCCGAGGCCCCTGCCGTCGTCGAGACGTTGCTCGGCGCGTGGGAGAGCAACGGCGCAACGTCCAACCACGTCCTGGCCTGCCTGGGCCGGATGGGCCCGGCTGCCGCGCCGGCCCTCCCGCGCATCCGAACGGAGCTCGCACTATCCCGTCGCAGCGGCCGTTTCGGAAGCATCGCGAACGACGAAGACCTGCAGTGCGCCTGCCGCGCCATCGTGGCTCGCTTCGCCTGACCCACCCACGTCGACCCTCCGACGGTGGGTGACACGGCACCGAGCGCGGACCGGGCAGCGTGCGGTGAAGCCTTGAGGTCGCCCTGGTGGGGCGGGGCCGGGTCGAGGGCGGCGGATGCCTGATCCTTGAGGCATGCGTGCCGCCCGCCTGATCCGCATGGCCCTTCTCGTACAGTCGAGCCCCGGCCTGACCGCCGCCGCCCTCGCCCGGGAGTTGGGCGTGTCCGAGCGGACCGTGATCCGCGACGCCCAGGCGCTCCAGGAGGCGGGGGTACCCGTCCAGTCCGAGCGCGGACGCACGGGCGGCTACCGTCTGGCGCCCGGCCACCGGACCCGGCTGACCTCCCTCCACCCCAGCGAGGCGGAAACGCTCTACCTGTCCGGTCTGCCCGAGGCGCTGCGCGACCTCGGGCTCTCGGGGCCCGCGGACACGGCCCGGCTGAAGCTGTCGGCCACCCTGCTCCCCTCGCTGCGGGCGGCGGCCGAGTCGTCGGTGCGCCGGTTCCACCTCGACGCCCCGGCCTGGTTCCGCGAGCCGTCGGCGCCGGAGCTGCTGCCGGACCTGGCACGTGCCGTGTGGTCCGACCACACGGTCGAGTTGGAGTACGCGCGACCCGGCCGGGACGGCGCGGCGCCGCGCGGGGTGAGCCGGCTGCTGGAGCCGTACGGGCTCGTCCTGAAGGCGGGGGTGTGGTACGTCGTGGGCCGTGTCCCGGAGCGGCGGCCCGGCCGGGCCGCCGCCTGGCGCACCTACCGCGTCGACCGGGTCACGGCGCTGTCGCCGGCTCCCGGCGCCGGTGAACCCTTCGTCCGCGACCCTTCGTTCGACCTGGCCGCGTACTGGCAGGGGCACGCCGCCGGGTTCGCCCGGGCGCTGCTGCGCGCGACCGCGACGGTACGTCTGACGGAGGCGGGTCTGCGGCGCCTGCCCGCCGTGGCGGATCCGGCGGGCGTGGAGGAGGCGCTGGCGGCGGCGACCGCCCCGGACGCGGCCGGGCGCGTCACGCTCGACCTGCCGGTGGAGTCGGAGGAGGTGGCCTTCGCCCAGCTGGCAGGGCTGGGCGCGGACGTGGAGGTGTTGGCACCGCCGGGCCTGCGCGCCCGCTTCCGCGAGAACGCGCAGGCCCTCGCCGCCCTGTACGGCGCGGAGCCGGAGGATCAGCGGTAATCGTCGGGCGTGCCGTCCTTGCCGCCGTACACGACGTCCTCGAAGTACGCCCAGGCGTCCGGCCGGCTGCCGTCCACGTCCCGTACGTCGTAGACCTTGGCGAGCTCGCCGCTGGAGGCGGACTTCCCGTTCCAACGGGCGGCCCGGTCCGGGTCGGCGGCGAGCGCGGCGAGCGCGCGGGCGAGGTAGTACGGCGACTCGGCGATGGCGAAGGTCGGCTCCTGGGCGATGGCGTCGCGCCAGTTGTCCTCCGTCACGCCGAAGTGGGTGAGCATCTGCTCCGAGCGCAGGAACCCCGGGGTGACGGCGATCGCCGTGCCCCCGTATTCCTCCAGCTCCTGTCCCAGACCGAAGGCGATCCGGATCGGGGCGTTCTTCGCGAGGTCGTAGTAGAGGTTCTCGCGGTAGCGGCGGTTGGAGCGTGCCGTGCCGTCGGTGACCTCCACGTGCAGCGGTGCGTCCGAGCGGACCAGGAGCGGGAGGGCGAGCGCGGCGGTGATCACGTGCGAGCGCACCCCGAGTTCCAGGACGCGCAGTCCGTCGGCGAGGGGGGTCTCCCAACTCTTCTTTCCGAAGACGGAGCCGGCGATGAGGTGCTCGCCGCCCCAGAGGTCGTTGACGAGGATGTCGAGCCGTGCGTGGTCGCGGTCGATCCGGTCGACGAGGGCCCGTACCCGGTCCTCGTCCAGGTGGTCGGTGGGCACGGCGATGCCGGTGCCTCCGGCGGCCGTGACCAGCTCGGCGGTCTCCTCGATGGTCTCCGTGGTCCGGCCGACCTCGCTGACGTGCTCGCGGGTGGTGCGTCCGGTGGCGTAGACCGTGGCGCCGGCCCGGCCGAGTTCGACGGCGAGGGCGCGTCCGGCGCCGCGGGTGGCCCCGGCGACGAGGGCGATCCGGTCGGTGAGCGGGCGGTTCCGGTCGGGGTGACGGTTGGCGTTGTCCTGGTTCATGACACCACCGTGCACGCCAAAGGTGACAGCTCCCGTCACCTTTTCTCGCGACTTTCCGGCCGGCTTTCCGCCCGACTTTCGGCCTGACCTTCCGCGCGACCATCCGCGCTGGTCTCCGCGCTGCTCTCCGTGCGGCGGCGAGGGCGGGGAGAGCCGTCGTCGGGGCCCACCAGCTGCCAGAAGTGCTCCGGCAGGCTGCCCAGCCATCGGACGCGCGCGTCGGCGATCTCCCGCAGCCTCGCCTCGGGGCTGCCGGCCATGACGTGGCCCATGTAGAGCTCGGTGGTCTGCGTGTATTCCTGGCGCAGCAATCGCAGCACGTGCTCCACCCGCCGCTCGTCGAGCTCGGCCAGTTCCGCGAGCGGCATGACCTCGGTCCTCCAACGCTCCTCGACGGCCTGTGCCAGCAGTCGGATGAGTTCCGCGCTCCGGCCGATGATCTCCCGCAGGTGTTCGGGAGTCATGGCCAGTGCACGGGCCAGGGCTTGGATCCGGCGTTCGTCGCCGCTCCGGCGGTGCTCGTCGTCCGCCGCGGCGTACGCGTGGAGTTCCACGCCGATGCGGTGGGCCAACCGCTCGCGGGTCGGCCGCCCCGCCGGGCGGCCGTCGAGATGGGTCCCGGGGCGTACGGACATCAGTACGGGGGTCGGACACCACAGGACGTCGGCGAGCGCGAAGAGCTCGGTCTCCGACGGCACTCTCGCGCCCTGCTCCCAGGCCTTCACCCGGTGCGGCCCTAGCACGACTCCCAACCTGGCCATTTCGACCGCGACTTGGTCTCGGGTCATCCCCATCCGCAGGCGCGCTGCGCGGGCTTCGACGGGAGAGAAGGGGAGTGTGGACACGTGTGGGTCACCTCGGTGGGGCTTCGCGGAGCCGCTGGGGCTCGGGGAGGGGGGTCTGGTCGACCCCGTGGGGCGGAAGGCGGTGTTCCACGGCCCTCCTCGGCCTCCGTGAGGCCGTGCGGTCAACGTGCTTGCGGTCGAGTCGCCGGGGGTGAGGCGACGGGCCGCCGTGAGGGAGCGGATCGACCGCGTCCCATCGCGACGTGCCGGAGCGCGACGGCGTCGCCGCCCACGCGTCGGAGCAGCGGGGAAAGGTCCGGCCCGTAGGGAGATCCGCGATGCTCGATCCGTGCGGCATCGTCCTCGTGTGCGACGCGGCCGCACTCGTCGGGGCGGGCGACGGCGACGCGACGGGACGCGACGCGACGGGACGCGACGCGTCGGGACGTCGAAGGTTCCGGAAACGGTCTCCGGCTGTGCATTCTCGGCCTTCCGGTCACCTGGCGGTGGCTTCGGGCCCGGGAGCGTCCACCGGGCTGCGAGAGGAGCGCGGTGGCGTTGGGACGACCCTGGCGGGCGACGGTTTCGTCGCCCACCTGACGGAGCCTGCGAGAAACAGGACCCGCCCCATGATTTCCACGATTCGAAAGTGCGATTCCGTGCGTGGCGCACCCAAACGTAGAAAGTGCCGGCTGGTTCGTCAATAGCCTACGGCCGGATCGGGGGAGCCGTAGGGGCTCCGGCCGTTGCCACCGGAGTGTCGTCCGGAGTGGAAGTCGGGCCCCGGATCGGGAGGTTGTCCCACGGCGCGCAGTTGCCGCCACAGGTGCAGGTCGATGTGCGCGAGGAAGTCGGCTGCCTGCGCCTCGGCCTCGGCGGCGGCCCGGGGTGATGCGCCGACGTCCCCTTCGAGCCGGTGGTAGGTCAGGTGGAGCTGCTCCAGCGCCTCACGGACCACCGCCGTCTCGACGGGTAGGATGCCCGCGACGGCGGTGACGTGGTTGGGCCACCAGCCGTTCACCGCCTCCCTGAGCAAGGTCCTCAGCTGCCGGGATCTGCCGCAGGCGGCCACGAAGCAGGCCGGCGGCGGCTGCAGCACACGGATCAGGGTGTCGGTCTGGGCGGCCGTCCCCCGCCAGCGGTTGCGGCGTTCGGCGTCCTCCCAGCGGGCTCGGCTCATTCCCAGGGCGCTCGCGGTCCGGCTGATCGACAGCCCGGCGACGGTGCGGCACTGCGTGAGCGTCGCGGGTTCCCCCACCAGGTCGACGGGGGAGCACCACAGCGCGGCGGCCAGCGCTCTGACCTCGCTGTCGGCGGGGACGGCCGTGCCGGCCTCCCAGGCTTCCAGGAGCGCGGGAGGAAAGGGCCTGCCCCGATAGGCGGTGATGGCGTGGGCGGCCTGGTCGACCGTCATCCCGAGCAGGTCGCGGGTGGCTCTTGCGCGGGCCGGCTCGAACGGGGGCAGCGCGGATGGATCCTCTGCGTAGGACATAGCGGCACACCGTAGGGACGGGGCGCGATTTCGCCAAGGCGCCGGATCCGAGGCCTCTCACGCCCCGGCAGCCCGGACGGGGCGCCGCACCCTGTGGACGGCGGACGGTCCCGGCCATGGCGGCACGCCTTTGACGTGCACGTCTTCTACTTCCCCGGCCCCCCTGGAACGGGTTCTGCGAGCTGCCGTCCTGGCGGTTCCTCCAAAGTTCATCCCGAACTGGTCCGACGACTTGGGGGAGTTGACGAGTGGCCGAGTCGCTACCTAGAGTCCCGTCCCGTCCGCAACGGAAAAACGTTTCCGTGATGCGGAATGTGCGGTGCTGTGCTGTCACCCCTGCGGCACCGCACCGCCTGCAACGCCCGGTGCCGGGCCGTCCACCCGCACCGGCCACCCACCTTCCGCCCGCACGCCCCGGAACCCCACTCCGCGGGCGGTGTCCCAAGGACTCGCCTTGTCGCCCCGAGCTCTGGCCCGAACACCCGGTGCGCCCACGCACCCGGTCGACGAGATCCTCCCCGTCCGCCGCCTGGTGCCCGCCGCACTCCAGCACGTCGCAGGCATGTACGCCGGCCTCACCGCGCCGCCCCTGATCATCGGCGGAGCCCTCGGGCTGACGTCCGCCCAGCTCTCCGTCCTGCTCGCCGCCGCACTCCTCGTATCGGGTCTGGCCACCATCGCCCAAACCCTCGGCCCGTTCGGCATCGGTGCACGGCTGCCGCTGACGAACGGCGTTTCCTTCGCCGTGGTCGCGCCGGTCCTCGCCGCCTCCGCCTCCGCCACCGAACCGCGGGCCGACGCGCTGCCCGAGATCTTCGGGGCGACCTTGATCGCGGGAGCCGTCTGCTTCGCGCTGGCCCCTGCCTTCTGTCGACTGGTCAGGTTCTTCCCGCCCGTCGTCAGCGGTTCCGTCATCACCCTCGTCGGGCTCTCGCTCCTGCCGGCGGCAAGCACCTGGGCCCGCGGCGGCAACACCGAAGCGGCCGACTACGGCTCGCCCTCCAACCTGGCCCTCTCCGCAGCCACCCTCGCGATCACCCTGGCCGTCCACCGCGCGTTCTCCGGCCGGTTCCTCGGCCGCATCGCCGTCCTGCTGGGGATGCTCGTCGGCACTCTGATCGCCGTCCCGCTGGGCAAGGTCGACCTCGATCCCCTCACCGAGGCGCCCCTCTTCGCCCTGCCCGAACCGTTCGCCTTCGGCATCCCGCAGTTCGTGCCGACGGTCATCGCCACCGCCGTGGTCGTGATGTTCGTGTCGATGGCCGAATCCACGGCCTCGCTGTTCGCCCTCGGCGCGGTCTCCGGACGTCCCACGCAGGGCCACACCATCACCGGAAGCCTGCGCGCCCAGGGCCTGGCCACCGTCCTCGGGGGCGTGCTGGGCTCGTTCACCACCACGGTCTACGCGCAGAACGTCGGCCTCGTCGCCCTCAGCCGGATCCGCAGTCGCTACGTGGTCACGCTCTGCGGCGCGATCCTGGTTCTCCTGGGCCTCGTACCGGTCCTCGGCTCACTCGTCGCGCTCGTCCCGCCACCCGTCCTCGGCGGAGCCGGCGTGGTCTTCTTCGGCTCCGTCGCAGTCGCGGGCATCCGCACCCTGGCCAAGGCCGCCCTCGGCACCGGCCACAACAGCCTGATCGTTTCCGTCACGCTCGCCTTCGGCCTCGTCCCCGTCGTCGCGCCCGACTTCTACGAACGCCTCCCGGCCCCCGCAGCCACCGTTCTGGGTTCGGGCATCACCGCCGGCTGCCTGGTCGCCGTACTGCTGAACTACCTCCTCAACCACCTGGGCCACGGCACCGAAGCCGACCCCGACCCCATCGCGGCGCAACCGGGCGCACTGCTCGACGGCATCAGTACCGCGACCGCGCCCCCCCACCGCACGCGGCCCTCCGACCCGCGCGGCTCGTTCCAGGCCTCGCCCGAGCGACCGCGCGGGTCTGGTGCCCCGTTCGCGGAGTGGCCTTCCCACGAGCCGAGCCCCGTCGACTTCGCCGGCACGGGCCCTGCCGGCCGACCGCCCACCGGCCGGCCCGTCCCCGGGGGCGATCCGGCCCCGCCCGCCCCCACCCCCGCGTACGAACCGTCCGGATACGCGCCCCCGGCCTCCCCGGAAGCACGCTCCTCCGAAGCCATCGGGTTCCCCGGCCCATTGCACCCGCTGCATTCCCGGCTGAACCATCCCCGCGCCCGGACCGTCCGCGAAGACGCCCGGCCCGTCCAAGAGTCGGATTCGCCCGGCCGGGCGGCCCCGGGCGACGGTTGGTAACCCCAGAACCGCCGGCTCCGACAAGCCGGCAGGGCACGGGCGCCTCCCGGTTCCATCCGGGGGCGCTCGGGCCGTGGTGGGCGACTGCGGCGCGGTGACGCCGAAAAGGTGAAGAGCCCTGGCGCACGGGGGACGTTGCGGCAGGGCTCTTCGGCGGCGCGCGTCGGCGTATGCGAGGTGCAAGGCCGGCGCGCCCCTCCGGGTGTGCTCACGCTACGCCCGGGATGGCCGGAACAACACCCCTCGCGTGCGGCTGGAATTCACCTGTCCGTCCGAGCCGCGATCTCGTCCCGGATCAGGTTGCGGTGCACCTCGTACGCGAGGCGGGCCTGGTCGCTCGGGACCAGGCCCGTATCCAGGCCGCACTGGCACGTGACCGTGGTCTCGCCGGTGGGACGAGGCTCGGAGCGGAGGTAGTGGCGGAGGACGGGGGTGTGCGGCTGGCTCATGCGGATCATCATCGCTGCTTCGATGCCGACCGGGGCTGTTCCGCGCCTTCAGCGCGGCGGCGGGTCGGCCGGCCTCCTTGCTCCGGTCGGGTCACATGGCGCAGAACGTCGTGGCCGCGGCGTTGTTGAGGTCCACCTCGCCCGGAGTGTCCGGCTGCAGGCGGTTCTCGTTGGCGGCCATCAGGATCTGCTTGCTGCCGTCCTCGTTGGACATCCCGTAGCTGAAATAGCCGATGACGCCGCCCGTGTGCACCCAGATCGGCACCTGGCGGCCGTCGGCGCAGGTGTGGACGACCGCGGATGATCCCGAGGCCGTAGGAGGACGTCGGATTGTTGTCCGGGAAGGGGACCGTGGTCTTCAGCTCGGACATCTGCGCCGCGGGCAGCAGCCTCCCGGTGAACAGGGCCCGGTAGAAGGTGTTCAGGTCGTCCAGCGTGGACACGATGGCCCCGGCGGTCCAGAAGATCTGCACGTTGGAGGTGCTGCGCTCGTTGAGGCTGATGAACGGCCACATGCCCATGTAGGCGTAGCCGTACATGAAGTTCCCGTGCAGTCCCGGGTCGCTGGTCGGGAAGCCGGTGTTGCGCAGCCCGAGTGGCCGGAAGATCCGGTTGTTGATCTCGGACGCCGGGCCGTTGCCGGTGACGGCCTGGATCACCATGCCGGCGAGGATGTAGTTGATGTTCGAGTAGTGGGCTTGCACCGGGTTCTCCGGGGCGCGGGGGCCCCTCTCGGACAGCACGACGGTGTCGTCGAGCGAGAGCCTGCCCCCCTGGGCAGACGCACCGTCGTCCGCCGGGTCTCCGCACTGCAACAGGCACTCGGGGCCACCACGCGGTTCCAGGCGGGTGTCCAGGCCGCCCGGCGCGGCTGGCTCTGAGCCGGGTGCCGCGCGTGAGCCGGCTGTGACGTGCGTCGCGATGCGGGTGTGGTGTCAAGTTTCCCGCTCCCCGTTTGTCTACGGGACGAACGGCAACGGACAGCGGCGCACGCGTCGCGCGAGCACGGAAAGAGCACCCATGGAACTCAGCGTTCACACCTTCGTCAGTCTCGACGGCGTCATGCAAGGTCCCGGTGGCGTCCAGGAGGACCCGTCGGGCGGCTTCGACCGGGGCGGCTGGCTCGTACCGCACAGCGCCGAGGGCCAGATCGACCCGGTGGGGAAGTGGTTCGGCCGGGCCGACGCCATCCTCCTCGGGCGGACCACCTTCGAGATGATGCGTAGGTACTGGTCGCAGGTCACCGAGCCCGACAACATCGTGGCCACGGCCCTGGGCACCCGGCAGAAGTACGTCGTCAGCAACACGCTCACCGACGCCGACGCGGCATGGGGCAAGACCACCGTGCTCCGCGGCGACGACATCGTCGATCAGGTGCGGCGGCTCAAGGAACGGCCGGGCGGTGAGCTCCAGGTGCACGGCAGCTGGCGGCTCGTCCGGACCCTCCACGACGCGGGACTGGTGGACATCCACCGACTGATCCAGTTCCCCGTCGTCGTCGGCGCGGGCAAGCGCCTCTTCGACGACGGAGCCGTGCCGTCCGCCTACCGGATCACCGAATCGCAGGTGGCGGCCGGCGGCTCCGGGGCGGTCTCCCTCACCCTCCACCGCACGGCGTCCGGCACGACCGGAGCCGGTGAGTTCGTCGTACGCGACGGCCGGGAGAGCACGGCGTAGGAACCGGCGGGCCGTCGACTTGTTTGCCGAAGCGGCAGGGCCCTGTTAGCGTCGGCCGATTTGATCACTCGGGGTGGGAGGAGCGCTGAGGTGGCCGACTTCGGAATCCGGTGCGTGGTGGGACTGGTGGTGCTCGCGTCGGTCACGGCTTGTGGCAGCTCGACGAAGCCCGAAGGCTCCGCGAAGCCCGACCGACCGATGTCGGCTGCCGAGCTGCGCACACACCTCCTGCCCGCGGCCCTGCCGGGCGGCTGGACCTCCGTGGCCGAGCCGACGGACGAGCACCCGAAGGCGACTTCGGGTGCTTCGACGTCACCGCCGTCCTGCGAGGGGTTGCTGGACGGGCAGACCGTCGTGGACGCCGGCACGACGGCCTCCTCCGCGTCCGTGACGGCCATGTTCAGTGGCGGCCGCTCCGTCGGCAACGGCGTCATCCCCGGCATGGAGAAGCTCTACTCGTTCCCGGGCGACGGAGCGCACGAGGCGATGCGGTCCATGCGGGACCTGGTGGGCCGATGTCGGACCGTGGACCTGCCCCACGCGTCGAGCGAGCCGGCCGAGACCGCCGGTTTCTCCCTTGCCGAAGGCCCCCGGCTCGGCGACGAGAGCCTCGTCATCCGGGCGGTGGTGACAACGAGCGCCCCGGGCGGCGACTCGCAACGCGCCGACGCGACGGTCGTACGCGTCGGGAGTTCGCTCGTCGTCATCAGCAGCGTCCTCTCGCTGCCCCGGGCGGAGGCAGACAGCGTCGCGGCGTTCATGCCCGTCGCCGTGGCGCAGGTGAAGTCGAACCGTCCCGAACCGGTGGACGCGGCCTGAGGGACCCCGTCGTTCAGTGCCCGGGCCCGCCGTGGCCGGGTCCGTGGCCCCCGCCGTGGCCGGGCTTCAGGACGTCGTCGAGCCAGTTGCCGGGGCCGGTCCAGTCCTGATGACCGGGCTTCTCCGGCTTCCCCGGCTTCCCGTGCCCATCGGGCTTGTGCTCCTTGTCGTGCTTGTCCCGCTGGTTGTGGAGGGTGACGGTGAGCCGGTGGCCGGGGGTGCCGGCGTCCAGCGTCAGTGGTCCGGTGACGGGATCGCCCGCGAGGACGTAGCCATCGGGGACCCGCGTCTCGACCACGTAGTACCGGCCGTTGTCGAGCGGGGTGAATTCGCAGACGCCCTGC
Source organism: Streptomyces sp. NPDC001717 (assembly GCF_042892775.1). Taxonomy (NCBI): domain Bacteria; kingdom Bacillati; phylum Actinomycetota; class Actinomycetes; order Kitasatosporales; family Streptomycetaceae; genus Streptomyces; species Streptomyces sp. NPDC001717. The sequence goes on from NZ_JBIAUK010000027.1 coordinate 15,885, forward strand.
TCGTCCGTGGTGCACTCGTCACCCACGGGCGTGTCGGCGCCGGGGGACGCGGTCTGCAGACCGGACGTGCCGTTCGTCTCCTTCCAGAGGCGGAACACCGCTCCGGGAAGGGGCCGGTCCTTCTTCGCGTCCTTCTTCAGGACGCGGATCGAGCCGGGACGGTCCTCGCCCCGCTTCCGGTTGGTGATCGTGACCGCCTTCTCCCCTCCGGTGTCGGCCTCGCCGAGTTCGAAGACCGTGACCGGATTGCCGGAGGGCTCGTACCCGTCCGGAAGGCCGATCTCGCGCCAGTAGTACGTCTCCCGCACCGGCAGGCCGACCCGGCAGGTGCCCTGTCCGTCGGTCACGCAGACCGCGGGGAGCCGGGTGTCCGCGTTGCCGCCCGTGGTCTGGAGCCCCGTGACGCCGTTGGTCTCCCGCCACAGTTCGAAGCGGGCTCCGGGGAGGAGCGCCCCGGTGTCCTCGTCGCGTTTGGCGAGCACCACCTCGCCGGTGGGAACCGGCGGCGTCTGCCAGCGGTTGACCGCCGTGACGCTCACCCCGCTTCCGGCGTTCTCCCGCGTCAGATCCAGCCGGCGGACCGGCTCGTCGGGGAGCAGGTATCCGGGGGGCGCCGCGGTCTCGCGCCAGTAGTACGTGCCGATCTCCTCCTCGCGACTGCACAGGCCGTCGGTGCCGGTGGTGCAGTCGGACACCTTGGTGTCGGGGTTCTGGCCGCCGGTCTGGAGGCCCTCGATGCCGTTCGTCTCGCGCCACAGCTCGAAGACGGCCCCGGTCAGCGCGTTGCCGTCCTCGTCGTGCTTGACCACGGACACGTTCCCGGTGACGGGCGGCACGGGCGTGCAGTCGGGAAGGTCGCCGTTGAAGGGGTACGCGTGCAGCTCCGCTCCGAGGCCCGTGGTCTCGGTCGGGCTGGTGTGCGTCATGCTGCCGGCGGTGAGGAAGCGGCCGTTCACGCCGATCACGGAGACCGTGGCCACGGAGGTCCGGGGGCCGATCAGGACGCTGCCGCCGAGCTGCGCCGAGCCCGCGATCTCGGCGGTGTCCGCGTCGGGGAAGTTCCACAGCAGCCGCTCGCGCAGCCCGGAGGGAAGGAGCACGTTGTTGACGCGGATCGTGGGGGAGGAACCCAGGACGTTCACGAGGACGGTGGCGCCGGCCGGGATTCCCGCGAAGCGGATCGTCTGCTGGGCCGTGCCCGGGCCCGAGAGGTCCCGGGAGACGTTGAAGACCTGCAACGGGGAGGTTCCGTTGCCGGTGAAGACGGTCTCCTGAGGGGTCCAAGCGGTCGTGCCGGTCGCCACCCGGTCGGCGTAGCAGTCGCTCGCGGCGGTGAGGCGGTCCCGCAGGACGGTGTACGGGGCCGCAGCGTCCGGGTCGTGGGTGAGCGTGCCGGTCGCGGTTCCGGTGAGGGTGGACCCGTAGCGGATCACCCCGCCGTCGGCCAGCAGCCGCTGGCCCGAGGCCACGCGCACGTCGTTCCCGGCGGTCAGGAAGTCCGAGCCGTTCGACGGGGGCACCCGGGAGCCGACCCCGGCGATGCCGACGTTGTAGACGTTGCCGCCGGCACTCTTGTTCATGTCGAAGTCGCCGAGGACGACGACCTTGCCCTCGGCCTCGGCGGCGCCGCGCCGGACCAGCATGTTGCCGCCGACGAAGACGTTGATGTTGTCGTCCCGACCCGTGAAGGGCAGGTTGTTGGGTTCCGGCCAGAAGGGCGGACAGGCTTCGCCGGGTCCCGTACCGGGGATGCACGGCCCCAGACCGCTGGGCAGCGGAGCCCGCAGGGCCTGTGCGGCCGAGGGACCGGCGCCGTGCCCGGCGGCCAGGGCGGTGGGGGATCCGACAGTGGCCAGTACGATGCCCACGGCCAGCCCGAGGGCCCGGTTTCCTGCTGACATGACGCTCCGTCCGTTGCGGCACTGTTCACGCTGATGCCTGACAGACTGAGGCCGCGGCGGGGCGCGGAGGTCTGAGGACACTCCTCGACTCCGGAATTCCGGTACGACAATCACTCACTTGCCGGGCTGGATCACTCCGGCGCGGACGGACCTCCCGGACGGGACGCACGAGTCGCTGCGCCACCACTACGCGATGGTGTACCAGGGTGAGCGGGTGTCAGTGCTCTTTGGCAGCATGACCCCATGAGCAAGGTAGTGAACTACAGCATGGCAAACCTCGGCCAGGTCCTGCGATTCGTTCCTTCTTCGGACCCGAGCGCCGACGAATCACGACGCCTGGACAGGATGCGCACGGCGGCGCGAGCGCGTCAGGACAGCCTCGACTCCCAAGGCGTGGATTGGGGGTTGTCGGTTCCGGACGCCCTGGAGGAGCTGATGGCCGGTCAGGCCGACTCCGACGCCGACTATGCCGGGAGCGCCTACTACGCGGCCCTCCAGATCATCATCGACCACAACGCGAGCGACTCCTCCACCCTGGCGAGCTACCGCAGCCCCGTCACCCTCTTCTCCGCCCTCGATGACGCGCTGAGCACGGAGGGCGTTCCGGCGGAACTGCTGCCCCGGCAGTACATCTTCAGCGGGCCGCCCTCGGAGATCGGGTTCCACATTCCCCACCCCGTGGACGGGTCCCCGGAAATCGGCATCTGGCCCCTTGCGAAGGCGGTGCCGGCGGTGGAGGCCTACCGTGCGGTGCTGGACCGGATCGAACCCGATCTCCGGTACGACCTGGAGGAGCTCATCAAGGCCCTTGACAGCTGGGCCTCGGAGTGGAGCGAGGGACAGGGTGCCTGGTGGTGGGCGGAGGACGGCTCGATCTTCTTCTCGATCACCGGCTGACGGACCGAGCCGGATAGCCGGGGGTCGGTACCGCCACCGGGAAGAGGCAACGCCGGCCCGGGACGCTTCCCGGGCCGGCGTCACCGCACCGACGGTGTCGTCGCTCAGCGGGCGAGCTCCCACGACCGGCGCGCGGTGCCCCCCGCACGCCGCTGCACGACGAGGTCCATGAAGGCGACCAGGATGTCCCGAACCGAGTCGCGGTTCCGGGCGTCCAGGGCGATCACCGGGACCTCGTCGCCCAGGTCGAGGGCCTCGCGCACCTCGTCCAGGTCGAAGTGGTGCGCGCCGTCGAAGTGGTTCACGGCCAGTACGAAGGGGGTTCCGCGCTCCTCGAAGAAGTCGAGCGCGGGGAAGGAGTCCTCGATACGGCGGGTGTCGGCGATGACGATCGCGCCCAGGGCGCCCTCGACGAGGTCGTCCCACAGGAACGAGAAGCGGTCCTGCCCCGGTGTGCCGAAGAGGTAGAGCACGATCGACGGGTCGAGGGTGATCCGCCCGAAGTCGAGGGCGACGGTCGTCGTGGTCTTGTTCTCCACCCCGACCAGGGAGTCGACGCCCACGGACACCTGCGTGATCGCTGCTTCCGTGTCCAGCGGCTCGATCTCCGAGATCGCGCCGATGAACGTGGTCTTCCCGACGCCGAGCCCGCCGCTGACCACGATCTTCACGGCGAGGGGCACAGGCTTGTCAGAGCGCCCGAACATGGTCCCTGATCCTCTCCAGGACGTGGAGCGGTAGCTCCTTGGTTTCTTGGCAGACCAGCAGCCCACCGACCACCAGGTCGGCGATCAGCACCTTCGCCACGCCGAGCGGGACGCCGATCCGGGCGGCCACCTCGGCCACGGTCGCCGGTTCGGCGCACAGCGCCACGATCCGCCGGCGCTCGAACTCCAGGGTCTCGGTCTGCGCGCCGGGCGCGGCGGCTACGAGCGTTTCCAGCCGCAGCCCGTCGTGCAGCGGCTGCACCCTGCCGCCGGTCATGATGAACGGCCTGACGAACAGGGCGTCTTCGTCGGCTTCCTGGCTCATCGCGGCAGGCCCTGGCGCAGGTCGGCGATGAGGGTGGGATTGAGCAGGTCGCCGGTCCGCTCGGCGAGGACTGCCATCTCGTAGCCGACGAGGCCGAGTTCACCGCTGCTGTCGGCGAGCACGCCCAGGCAGCTGCCGTCGCGGATCGCCGATGTCGCCGTCGCGTTCGCGCGCGGAGAGGCGGCGGGACAGTCGGGCCCGGGCGGTATCGGTGGCGGCACTGTGCCGGGAGCATGGTGCGGAAACGGTCGATCCCGGCGAGGCGTCAAGGGGCGGCTCTGACGCTGGATCAGCCCAGCGTCAATCCCTAACGAGGCGTCGGACGCCAGGTTACACGATGATGTGGTTGTGGTACGGCTGACAGCGGGCGGTCACCGTGTGTCCGCGCAGGTCCGGGCGATCTTCGGACCGTCTCCGGTTCAGCCGAAAGAGTCCGGGTCGAGCGGTCGGCCCATGTGGCACCGAGTGGCGTGTGCCGAGACGCGCGCCCGTGGGCGCCCGCCCGTGTGTTCTGTCTGCGTGCGCGGGAACGCGGAGCGACCCGGGGAGGTCGTGGATCAGTCGGCGGCACGACGCGAAGGTGCGCCTTGACGGCGCCGAATCCACCCGCGCGGATCCGGCGCATCGGAACGAACCCGCCCGGCCGCGCCGGGAACGGCCGGGCGGCCCGCTGCGTCCTCGGGATCGGGACGAGGGCAACGGATGGGAGCGGGACGTGGCGCGCAGAAGGCGGCTACCGGGCGGGGCCGTCGTGGCACTTGCGGTGGGGGTGCCGATGGCGGCGGTGGGAGTGGTCCTGGCGGTGGTGTTCAGCAGCACCGGGCACTCGCTCCGGGACGACGAGATGCACCACACGGTGGACCGCTACCTCGACGCCGTCGGCGGGAGCGACGGGCAGGTTCCCGCCTCCGGGCCGGACAGCGCCTGTCCGGCGGCGCAGGCCGATCCGACGCGGACCCTGCGCGGCTTCGCCCCGGTGTTCGGCCACCGGATCGTGTCCTCCGTACGGACCGGCGACAGCGCATCGGTCAACGTGGACCTCAGGCCGCGGGCCGGCGAGGGTGCGCCGGTGGCCGTGGCACTGGAGTTGCGACGCACCGGGGACCGCTGGGACGTCTGCTCCGCCTCGGAGGGCCGGGTGGACATCGACCCCGTCCTGAGGCACGGCGTCGCCGGTGCTCCGGCGGAAAGCGGCTGATGGGAATCTGGTGTGAACCGTGGTCCCCGTCCGTCCGTGGAGTAGGTATGAGTCCCTCTGTTCCCGGGACGCCGGTCTTCCTCGCTCCGCCGGAAGCCGCCGTGCCGGACGCCCACCCGGTGGGTGCCGGGGCGGTCCGTGTCGTGTGGGCGCTGGGCGACGGCGGCCGTGACCTGGACGCGAACCTGGTACGCCTGGGTGCGGGGGCCGCCATCGGTGAGCACACCGAGACGGTCGTGGGAGTCCTGCTCGTCGTGGTCGCCGGCTCGGGCGAAATCCGTACGCCGGACCGCACCGTCCCGCTCGCGCCCGGATCCGTGGCCTGGCTGCCGGCCGGCGCCGAGCGGGCCGTCCGGGCGGGGACCGAGGGGCTGACCTACACCACCGCGCACCGCCGTCGCCCGCCGCTGAACATCACCCCGGGGCCGGGCTCGGACGCCGGAGAGCCGGCCTGCCTGCTGAACCTGGTGTGCGACGCGTGCGGGCGTCTGGCCACCGAACGCGACGCCCGCTACTGCGCCCGGTGCGGCACCCGGCTTCCCGCTCCCTGACCGGACGGCTGCCGGTCGGGCGCGCGGTCACCGCGCCCCGCCGCCCGCCGGCACAGGTGCCCGCGGCAAGGTAGTCCTCGACCCCGGCGGCTTGCGACGACCGCCCGTTCGCCGTGGTCTTGCGGCAGTTGTTGCCGTTGCCTGCCGGCGTCAGCACGAATCCGGGTGTGGAGGGGACACGTAGATCGCGGACAGCACCCCGTCGCCGATCACCTTGACCGGGACGGGGGCCGTGGAATCCACCAGTTTCAGGTCGTACGGCAGGTCCCGCAGTGCGAGGTCCTCGCCGAGGTAGGCCACCGAGACCGTGCCACGACAGGCGGAGGGCCCGGGCGGCGCGGTGTCGGGCAACCGGCCGTCCTGCGGGCCGGCCGTGTGGGAGGCGACGCCGATCAGGGTGTACGAGTATTCGTAGCGGGCCCCGCTGACGACGTTGGCCTCGTGCGTCTTCTTCAAGTCGACCCAGTAATGGGCGAGTTTGACCGAGACCGCCTCGCACGGGCGCTTGATGTCCTCCGGGGTGAAGTTCAGGCCCGAGGAGTCGAGCGTCAGGCCCCTGGTCTGGTAGTTGCCGCTGGTGCTGCGCAGTTGCTTCAGGTAGTCGGTCAGCTGCTCGACGCTCATTGCGGCAGTCTGCACGCACTCCTTGGACCCGGTGGGCGACGGGCTCGCGGCCGGGGCGGGGGAGCCGGTGGCGGGCGTGTAGTGCACGAGACCGGAGGGCGAGGGATCCGGGACCTTGGCGGCAGGCTCGCCGCCTCCCGAACATCCCGAGACGGCCAGCAGCGCGGCCACGAGGGTGGCAGGCCGTACGAATGACGCACGCGCGCGGTGCATGTGTCCCTCCAGGTGCGAATCGCAAGACGGCTTCACCAGGCGGATCTTCTCAAGCGCGGGTGGGCCCGCGCAGGCGTTCGGATCAGTAGCCGGGTCGGGGATCGAGGAACACCCGTGTCACACAGGGGCCAGGGGGTCGACCGTCGCCCGGCACCGCGTGTCGCAAGCGGGCTCGCGATGGGCGTGATCAAGCCACATTTCCGTCACCTGATCGGCTCGGCAGGACCTAGAGTGTGCGCGTGACCGAGCAGAATCGCGAACTCATCGCCGGCCGCTACCAGCTCGTCGAACGCATCGGCCAGGGTGGTATGGGCCGGGTCTGGCGTGCCCTCGACCAGCACCTCTTCGGACGTGAGATCGCGGTCAAGGAGATCCTCTTCCCGCCGGGCCTGGAGGACGACGATCGCGCCGCCCTGCTCCGGCGGTTCATCGGCGAGGCTCGCGCAGCGGTGACTCTCAGCCATCCCGGGATCATCACCATCCACGACGTCGTGGAGCACGATGGCGCACCCGTCATCGTGATGGAGCTGGTCCGCGGTCAGTCCCTGGCCGCCGCCATCCGCGGTGGCGGGCGGCTGCCCGTGCGGCGAGTGGCCGAGATCGGCGCCGCCGTGCTCGACGCACTGGCCGAGGCGCACAGGGCCCGGATCATCCACCGTGACATCAAGCCGGACAACGTGCTCCTGACCAAGGACCGTGTCGTCCTGACGGACTTCGGCATCGCCCATCTGGCGGACGCCACGACCAAGCTGAGCCACAGCGGGACCGTCATCGGCACGCCGCACTACATGCCGCCCGAGCAGTTGGAGGGCAAGCGTCCGACCCCGGCCGTCGACTTGTGGGCGCTCGGCGCGACCCTGTACCACGCCGTCGAGGGCTGTCCGCCGTTCGACGCCGAGGGTCTCCACGCCCTCGCCGTGGCCGTCTTCACCCGCCCGCACCGGCCGGCCGTCCACGCCGGCCCGCTCGCACCCGTGCTGGACGCGCTCCTCACCAAGGACCCGGAACAGCGCGTGAGCGCCGACGAAGCGGCCGAGATGCTGGCATCCGTACTGCGGTCCACCACGCCCGACCCCCATGCTCCCGAGCCGGGGCACGCACCCGAGCCGGGTTCCTCCAACGCTCCCGACCCGAGGGCACCGCGGACCCCGACGGTCCTGGACTCCGACGCCGGCGCCGGCACCCCGCAGCGCCCGCTGCCGGACCGGCCGACCGCTCCGCCCGTGCCCCCGGCCGAGGCGCCGGTCACGCGCGAAGCGACGTACGCACGGGAGGACGGCGCGCCGGAGTCCACCCGGCGGGCGCGCCCGTCCCGGCGCTCCGTGGTCCTGGCCGCGGTCCTGGCCACGCTCGTCACGGGCTCCGTCCTGACCTGGACGCTCACTCGTGACGAGGGCGCGCCGCACGGCGCGGGCCCGGCGGCCGGCAGCCGCCCGGCGGCCTCCTCCGTCACCGTGGTGATCGGGGTGGACGCACCGCTCAGCGGCGGACTCTCCTCGATGGGCGTCGGCATCAGGAATTCGGCCGAGCTGGCGATCAGGACGGCCAACGAAACCAAGCACGTCCCCGGGGTGACCTTCGAGATCAAGGCCCTGGACGACGGGGCCGACGCCGCGAAGGGCGCTTCCAACGCCGCCCGGTTCGTCTCCGACGAGAAGGTCCTCGGGGTGGTCGGCCCCCTCAACTCCGTCGTGGCCAAGACCCTGGTGGCGCCGCTCGCACAGGCGAACATGGCCGTCGTGTCACCGGGCAACACCGACCCCGTGCTGACGCTGGGCCGTGACTGGGCCGCGGGCACCACGGCGCGTCCCTACTCGACCTACTTTCGCACCGTCGCGACGGACGTCGACCAGGGGCCGTTCGCCGCCCGGTACCTGCACGGAGAGGCGAACAAGACCAAGCTGTACGTGGTGGACGACACGAGCGCCCACGGCGTCTCCCTCACCTCGGGCTTCACCGCCGCGTTCACGAAGCTCGGCGGGACCGTCGTCGGCACGGAGCAGGTCCGTCCCGCGGAACGGGCCTTCGCGGGCCTCGCCGAAAGAGTGCGGTCCTCGGGAGCCGACGCCGTCTACTTCGGCGGCTACTACGACACCGCGGCACCACTTTCCCAGCAGCTGAAGCAGGCGGGAGTGAACGTCCCCCTCATGGGCGGCGACGGCATCTTCGACCAGCAGTACCTGACGACGAACCCCAAGGCGGAAGGCGATCTCGCCACCAACATCGGCGTGGCCGCAGAGGGAACGACGCAGGGCCGGGACTTCCTCGCCCGGTACCGGAAGGCGGGGTATCCGGAAGCGGCCGGCTGGTACGGGCCGTATGCGTACGACGCCACCTGGACCCTCATCGAGGCGGTGAAGGCGGTCGTGACGGCCCATGGCGGCACCCTTCCCGGCGACGCCCGGGCGAAACTGCCGCCGGCCGTGGCACGGCTGGGTTTCGACGGAGTCACGGGCCGCGTCGCCTTCGACGGGAGCGGCGACACGGTCAACCGTCGGCTGACGGTGTATGCGGTGAACGGCGGCACCTGGACGACCGTGACGAGCGGACCGGCCGCCCGCTGAGCCGCCGGCCCCTGCCGCCGCCCCGGACGGGGGAGCGCCGCGCCCGCCGGCCCGCGTCCGGCGCGGAAACAAGCGCCCGCGGGGTACAACCGTGGGTGCCGGGGAGCGTGTGACGGGTGGGGCGTACAGGCCCGACCCCGGCCCTGTTCCGCCGGACAGGGACGCGCACCGGGCTTACGACTCCGACGAAGGGAACGTGACGGGCATGCGCAGCGTAGGAGTGGAGGAAGAGCTGCTCCTGGTCGACGCCGTGACGGGGGAGGCGCTCGCCCTCTCGGCCGCCGTGATGTCGGCCGCGTCCCGCGAGGGCGGCGGGGCGAATGCCCCGGCGGAGGGTGCTCTGGAATCCGAGCTCAAGTGCGAGCAGGTGGAGTTCGCCACCCGGCCCGTCCTGCGGATGGGGGAACTGGCCGAGGAGATCGTCCGCTGGCGGGCCGAGGCGGCACGGCACGCCGCCGACGCGGGTGGTGCCGTCGCCGCGCTGGCCACCTCGCCGCTGCCGGTGCGGCCGTCCACGATGCCCGGAGAACGCTACCGCTGGGTGAGCCGGCAATTCGGACTGACCGGCCAGGAGCAGCTCACCTGCGGTTGTCACGTCCACGTGTCCGTCGCCTCGGACGACGAGGGCGTGGGCGTCCTCGACCGCATCCGCCCGTGGCTGCCCGTCCTGACCGCTCTCAGCGCCAATTCACCGTTCTGGCAGGGCCAGGACAGCGCCTACGGCAGCTACCGCAGCCGGGTCTGGAACCGCCTGCCCTCCGCAGGGCCCACCGACGTCTTCGGCAGCGCCGAGCACTATCACCGGCAAGTGGGCGAGATGCTCGCGACCGGAGTCCTGCGCGACGAGGGAATGATCTATTTCGATGCCCGGCTCTCCGCGAGCTATCCCACGGTCGAGATCCGTGTCGCCGACGTCTGCCTCGAGCCCGACACCCCCGTCCTGCTCGCGGCCCTCGCCCGTGCCCTGGTCGAGACCGCGGCCCGCGACTGGCGCGCCGGCAGGCCTCCGGCACGCATCGACGTCGGTCTGCTGCGCCTCGCCGCCTGGCAGGCGGCGAAGTCGGGCCTGGACGGCCCGCTCCTCGACCCCCGGAGCATGCGCCCGGCACCGGCGGCGGTGGTCCTCGACGTGCTGCTGGACCACGTACGGGAGGCCCTCGACGACCACGGCGACCTCGCACTCGCACGCGCGGGCGTCGCCCACCTCCTCGAACGGGGCAACGGCGCCCGCCTCCAGCGCCGCTTGCTGCAGACCACCGGCGACCTGCGCGCCGTGGTGGCCGAATGCGCCCGCCTGACCACGACACCCGCCGCGTGACGGACCAGCGGCACGCATGAGGCCCGTCCGCCCGGCTCGGGAGCGCGCCGGGCCGGGAGACCCTGGGCTTCGTCCGCGGCCTGGTCGCTTCCCCCGGTCCGCATGTCGATGGATTTCCGGGTAAACGCGGTGTATGGGCACCTTGCAGCCAGGACCGGCCTCACACGAGAGGCGGAGGACCATGAGTGACGGCGACCCCGACCCGCGCCCGGCTTTGCTCCCCGATCGAGGAGCCGCTGTGGACGAGCACGGCAGGCCGCCGGGTGTCCCGTCCCGGATCGGGACGGGCGCCGGGCCCGCCGCCGATCCGGAGCGTGTGGAACGGGACCGTGCACGGAAACACGGGGTGGCTGAGGAGCCGTCGCCGGATGAGGCGGACCGCCCGCGGGGTCCTCGCCGATCCGGGGGCCGGTAAGAGCCCCGACGAGTCGTCGTCTGACGGAACCTCGGCAGGCAGTCGCGCCCTGTCCGACCGACCTGCGAGCCGATGAGGTTCCGCGGACGCCCGGGATCGCTCTCCCGCCAAGCCGACGTGCGGAGTTGGCATAACGGACCGCCGGTCCGTATTCTCTCACCCATGCGGACCGCTGGTCCGATTAACCTCGGCGGACCCCGAAGCACCGCTTCGCCATGCCTTCGAGCAGAACGGAAACCTTGATCATGAGCACCTCCATGGACCCCGTGGAGCTGTACCACCACGGTCTGACACTCCTCGTCGAGAAGGACATCCCCGGCTGGGTGGACCTGTGGGACGAGGACGGCGTCCTGGAATTCCCCTTCGCGCCCCCCGACCGGCCCCAGCGGCTCGAAGGCCGCCAGGCCGTGTGGGAGTACATGCGCCACTACCCCGAACACATCGACATCCACGACTTTCCCGACGTGACGATCCACCGGACCACCGAGCCCGGGACGATCGTCGTCGAGATGCGCGCCGTCGGCCGCCTGGTCGAGACGGACACCCCGTACGACATGACCTACATCGCCGTCGTCACGGTCAAGGACGGCCTCATCACCGCCTACCGCGACTACTGGAACCCCTTGTCCGCATCCCAGCCCGGCACCGACTTCACCGCGCCGAGGAGCAGGAGCACCCACTGATGGACCACCTCGACGCCGCCACCCTCGTCATCGGAGCCACCGGCACCACCGGCCGCCGCGTCACCAGCGAAGTCGTCGCCCGGGGTCGCCGCACCAAGGCCGCGAGCCGCAGCGCCGTCCCGGTGGCGGGAGCCCCGGCCGTCCACTTCGACTGGAGCGAGCCCGCGACCTGGGACGGAGCCCTCGACGGCATCGACCGCGCTTACCTCGTCCCGCCCATCGGCTCGTTCGACCCAGCCGCCGCCATGCTGCCCTTCCTCCGCCGGGCCCGCGCGTCCGGCCTGCGGCGCGTGGTGCTCCTCAGCTCTTCGGCGATCCCGGCCGGCGGTCCGGCGGTGGGCCGGGTCCACGAGGCCTTGCCCGGCCTGTTCGAGGAGTGGGCGGTGCTGCGGCCCTCCTGGTTCATGCAGAACTTCGCCGGCTCCGCCCCGCACGCCCGCAGCATCCGTGAGGACGGCGTCATCCTCACGGCCACGGGGAAGGGGCGGATCGGTTTCGTGGACGCCGAGGACATCGCCGCCGTCGCCGTCCGTGCCCTGACCGACGAGCAGGCACCCAACGCGGACCTGATCCTCACCGGACCGCAGGCGCTGACGTACGACGAGGTCGCCGCGACCATCACCGAGGTCACCGGCCGGCCCGTCGAGCACCGGCACCTGACCTTCGGCCAACTGCGCGACCGCTGGGCGGCCGAGATCCCGCTGGAGTTCGCCACCATGCTGGCGGACATGGACCGCGCCATCGCGGAGGGAGCGGAGGACCGGACCTCGGACACCGTCGAGCGGATCACCGGTCGCCCCGCGGGCACGCTCCGCGCCTTCGTGGAACGGGAGGTCGGACGGGCCGGCTGAAGATCCCGGTGCCGTCCGCGCGGCGCTGCCCCCCTCACCCGCCGCATATCATTCCCCGGGGCCGGGACCGGCCGAAGACCGAGGAGGACCCGTGGCTCAGCGTGCGGAACGCGCGGACGCCGTACGCAATCGGGAGGCCGTACTGGCCGCCGCCGACGCGCTGTTCGCCGCGAGCGGCAGTCCCCACAGCGTGTCCATGGACGAGATCGCCGTGGCCGCGGGCGTCGGCAAGGGCACCCTCTTCCGCCGCTTCGGCGACCGCGCCGGCCTGATCGGCGCCGTCATCGCCTCCCGCCTCGAACCCCTGCGCCTGGCCGTACGGGAAGCGCGGGAGGCGACCGGGTCCACGCCGCGGCAGCGGGTGCGGGACCTCCTCGACGCCTCTCTCCGCTTCAAGATCGAGAACCGGAACCTGATGGCGGCCGCGGAGGACGCCGGGATCGGCAGCCCCTACGAGGCGGAGCACTACGGCTGGTGGCACGAGATGCTCCGGGACCAACTGGAGGCCGTGCCCGGCGTCCGCGACGCGGACTTCACCGCCCACGCCCTGCTGGCGGCCATCCGCGCCGACCTCGTGGCGCACCTGGTCGACGACGCGAGGATGACCCCGGAAGGGCTCCGCTCGGCGCTCGCGGCGTACGTCGACACCGTGCTCGGCGCCCCGGCCGCCGACGAGGAGTGACTCGGACGGAACATCGCCGAGCAGGTGTTGCCGACAAGGCCCCGGGGCGTTGCGGCCCCCGCCGATCGGCCACCCGTCCGTTCACGCCTCCAGCCGCGCCAGCTCCTCGGCGCTCAGCGTCAGCTCCGTCGCCCCGGCCGAGTCCGTGACGGAGGCCGGGCGGCTGGCTCCCGGTACCGGGATGACGGCGGGCGAGCGGGCGAGCAGCCAGGCCAGGGTGACCTGTTGGGGGCTGACGTCGCGCTCGGCTGCGATGCGGTGGAACGCGCTGGAGGCGGCGCCTGTCGAGGCGGGGCCGGAAGGGCCGTCGAGGGAGCTGCGCGAGATGCCGCCGAGCGGGCTCCAGGGCAGGAAGGCCAGTCCCAGCCGCGTGCTCAGCCGCAGCTCGGGCTCGCTGTCGCGGATGACGGGCGAGTACTGGTTCTGCACGGAGACGAGTCCGTCGCCGAGGATCCGATGCGCCTCGAGGATCTGGTCGCACGTGACGTTGGAGATACCCGCGGCGCGGATCGTACCTGCGTCGAGCAGCCCGCGGAGCGCGCCGACGGACTCGGCCCAGGGCACGGCGGGGTCCGGTTTGTGCAGCTGGTAGAGGCCGATGGCGTCGACGCCGAGGCGCTTGGCGGAGAGCTCGGCGGCGCGCTTGAGGTGTGCGGGGGTGGCGGTGACGGTCCAACTGCCGTCGCCGGGGCGCCCGCGGCCGCCCTTGGTCGCCACCAGGACGTCCGAAGTGTCACCGCCGTAGCCGGCCAGGGCGCGGGCGATCAGCTCTTCGTTGTGGCCCGCCTCGCCGGCGTGCCAGTGGTAGCTGTCGGCGGTGTCGATGAGGGTGACGCCGGCATCGAGGGCGGCGTGGATGGTGGCGACGGCCCGCGCCTCGTCGGGGCGGTGCTCGATGGACAGGGGCATGGCGCCCAGACCTATGGCGCTGACGGTGTTGTGGCCGATGGTGCGGTACCGCATGGTGGCGCGACTCCTCGGGGTCGGGTGACGGCTCGGGGCCACAGTGCCGGCGGCCGTCCGCCGGCGGGGGAGGAGGGCAACTCCCTCTCCCCTGCCGGGGGGTGGACGCGTTCCCGGCCTGCTCACCCCATCCTGGAGGCCGGTCGCCATCAGCAGAAGTCCGTACCCGCTGGATGCGCATTAAGGAAAACTGTCGACCGACACCGGCCGGCCGGTCTCAACCGCGCGGCGGCGTGAGCCAGGTGCCGATGGTCGGCAGCACCTCGGGTCCACTGTCGCGGTCCACCGAGCCGACCAGGTCGGCGATGGTCACGCCCTGCAGCGAGGCGCGCCACGCGGTCTCGGCCTCCGCCATCACGCGGGCGATCCCACACGGTTTCGTGCACTTCTCCGGCGGCGCCCCCAGCGGGCCTCGCTGACGGATCTCGGTGCACACGAACGCGGGGTCCGCCCCGTCGACCGCCAGTACGACGTCGAGGACGGTGATCTCGGATGCCGGCCTGGTCAGCACGTACCCGCCGGTCTTGCCCTGTACGGAGGTGACCAGCTCCGCCCGGGAGAGGGCCTGCATCTGCTTGGCCAGGTAGCTGGCGGAGACGTCGTGCAGCAGCGCCAGCCGGGCGGCCGGGACCGGCTCGGACGCCGCGGTCAGCACCACGCAGCAGTGCAGCGCCCACTCCACGCCACCGGACAGTTTCATGCGCCCTCCTGTTTACCCGGACACACTCTATCCGCGTACAATCTCGGACAAGACTTGTCCGAGTTAACGATTCCCTTTACGGAGGACACGGCCATGAAGATCACGGTCATCGGCGGCACCGGACTGATCGGCTCCCGGCTCGTCGCCGCACTTCGCGGCGCGGGACACGAGGTCGTCGCCGCCGCCCGGTCGGGCGGCGTGGACCTGACCACCGGCACCGGACTGGACGAGGCGCTCGCCGGCGCGCACACGGTCGTCGACGTGACGAACTCGCCCACCTTCGACTCCGCGTCGAGCGACTTCTTCCGTGCCGCCACGGGGAACCTGCTGGCGGCAGGCGAGCGGGCCGGGGTCCGACACCAGATCGCCCTGTCGATCGTCGGCGTCGACCGGGTGCCGCAGCTCGACTACTACCGGGCCAAGACGCTCCAGGAGGACCTCCTCAAGCAGGGGCCGATCCCGTACTCGATCGTCCGCGCCACCCAGTTCTTCGAGTTCGTCGACGGGATCCTGTCCTGGACCGCCGACGACACCACCGTGCGGCTGCCCTCCACGCCCCTGCGGCCGATCGCGGCGGCCGAAGTGGTGACGGCCCTGTCCGAGGTCGCCACCGGCCGCCCGCTGAACGGGACCCTCGACATCGCGGGCCCCGACGTCATGCCCCTCGACCAACTCGGCCGCCTCACGCTGTCGGCCCGCGGGGACGTCCGTACCGTCGTCACCGACGACGGAGCGGGCCCGTTCGCACTCGTCGAGGGGGACGCGCTGACCGGCGGTCCCGGAGTGAGGACCACCCGCACCCGGTACGAGGCCTGGCTCGGCGCCCGCTCCTGAGGCGCGTCCGCAAGGCCGCCCGCTGTGGAACAGCTGCCTCCTTCTTGGACGCGCGCGCGACGGGTCAGGAGGGAGGCGCCGGCTCGATGGTGAAGAGATCGATGGCGCCGGTGATCTCGAGCAGCCGGATGAACTGGGGGTTGGGACCGGCGAGATAGAGCCGCTGCCCGGTCTCGTTCGCCGTGGCGCGTGCCGTGAGGAGGGCGTTGAGGCCGGAGGAATCGCTGAAGGCCAGGTACCGGAGATCCACACAGACCTCGTGGGGATGGACCTCCCTCCGCAGGGCGCTCAGCAGCGCCTGGTGGAAGGCGGCGGCGCGGACGATGTCCATCTCGCCGTGGGGGCGGACCACGGTGACGCCACCGACGTCCTCGACGTCGATCGCTTCACTTCCGCCGTCATCGCCGCCGTCACCGTCGCCGTGATGGGTCCGCACCTTTTCTCCTCTCGTGCCTGCGACGGCCACGCTATGGCCTACGGACGGCGGCCGCGCACGGCACCACGTGCGCGGTGGGAGTCCGGCGGCCGGGCGGGTGACGGCTCGGCCCGGCTGCCGGCGGTGCGTACGGCTCGGAAGTGGGCATGGTCGTGCGATGCGCGGGGCCGCATGGAGCGAGGACTTGCGGACCGCGGGTCGGCGCCGCCGTGTCAGTGCGGCGCGGTTCGGCGGCCGAACCAGTGACTTCGACGGTGGGGGGCGTCGGCGACCGGAGCGTCGTCGGGTTCTGCGGTCACCCCGTCGTGCTCGCGTTCACGGTCCGTGGCGGCCTGCTTGCGTGCCGTGTCCAGGTCACGTCGGGCCCGCGCCGAGCGGCGGGCTGTGCGGCGGACACCGATCATGATCAGGGCCAGGCCCAAAAGAGCTGCGGCTCCGACGATGATTCCGATGAGGAAGAGGGCTCCGGTGGAACCGGTGGCGTGATAGCCGAAGATCGAAAAGTCACCGCCGGCACCGAGCCCGTGGGAGGGACCCGTATTGCCGAACACTCCCGCGAGTCCGACGACGGCGGCGGCGATCAGGATGATGAGGCCGAGGACGAGAAGCATGAACGTTCTCCTTGTATCCCGCGCCCGGGCGAGCCGCCGGACACGGTCGGCGCCTACCCGGGTTGTGAACCGGCATGTGGTGACCGGCCGCCTCGCCCGCACCGCACGTGCCTGCGTTCCGAGTGTCGGGGCGATGCCGTAGGGGTGACCGGCGTCAGGCAGGGAAGGAGCCGAGGAGGACGACACCGCAGGTCGAGGTGGTGATCCCAGCATGTCCAGACCCGTATGGACCGGAGTGCTCTCCTTCGGACTCGTCTCGCTGCCGGTCGCTCTGCACAGCGCCACCGACAGTCACACGATCCCTTTCCACCAGCTCCAGCGCGGCACCGCGGACCGCATCCGCAACCGCCGCGTCAACGAGCGCACCGGAGACGAGGTCGACAACGCGGAGATCGTCAAGGGCTTCGACACCGGAGGCGAGTACGTGATCGTCGAACCCAAGGAGCTCGACGACATCGCCCCGGGCCGGTCCAAGGCCATCGAGGTATCCGGGTTCGTCGACCTCGACACGGTCGATCCGATCTTCTTCGACAAGACGTACTACCTCGGGCCGCGGGGCGAGCAGCACGGCACGGTGTACGCGCTGCTGCAGCGGGCGCTGGCGGAGTCGAACAAGGCGGGCGTCGCCACGTTCGTGATGCGCGGCCGCGAGTACCTCGTCGCGCTGAAGGCGGAGGACGACCTGCTGACCCTGCACACACTGCACTGGGCCGACGAGATCCGCGACCCCCACCGGGAGGTCCCCGACCTGCCGAGCAAGACGGATCCGCCGGCGGCCGAGGTGAAGATGGCCCACCAGCTCATCGACACCCTCACCACCGACTGGAACCCCGAAGACTTCCGCGACACGTTCCAGGAGAAGGTCAAGGCGCTCATCGAGGCCAAGGTCGCCGGCGAAGCGGTCGAAAAGGCCGAGCCGGCGGCCCGGCCCACAGGTGCCGTCGACCTCATGGACGCCCTGCGCGCGTCCGTCGAGCGGGCCCGCAGCCCGAAGGACACCGGCGGGAAGGCCACCACGGCGGTTGCCGGGAAGACCCGCGAGGAGAAGAAGCCCGCGGCGAAGAAGCCCGCGGCGAAGAAGCGCGCCACCGCGCACGGCTCGGCCCGCGGGAAACCGTTGATGGCCCTGACCAAGGCCGAGCTGTACGAGAAGGCCGCGGCCGCCGGGATCGAAGGCCGCTCCACCATGAACCACGACCAGCTCGCCCGGGCTCTGTCCGCCGACGGCGGCTGACCCGGAGAGCGCCCGCGCCCGCCTTCGCGACCCGAGGGACTCGGTGCCGCCCGGTAGCCGTGTCCGCCAGGCCGATCCCGAGGATCTTGGCGAGTATGGAGATGACGAACCCGGCCGGCTCGGTCGCCGGGTGTGTGGCCGCGATCGGAGACCTGTGGCGGCGGACGACACCACTTCCAGTCTGGGCCCCGTCCTCGACGAGGGACATCTGGCCCAGGCCGGGGAACTGCCGCGACTCATCGAGGCCGCCGCCCGTGCGGCAGGGGCCGACGGGACCTCCGTGTACGTCGCCGACCTGCAGCAGATCCGGCTCGTCGCGCTTCCGCAGGAGGGGATGGCGGCGGACGAGGAGATCCTGGACATCGACTCCTCGCTCGGGGGCCTCGCCTACCGTACCCAGAGGGCCCAGCGGACACGGGACGGGTCGACGGCCTACCTGCCGATGATCGACGGGGTCGAACGGGTGGGGGTCCTCAGAGTCACCGCGCCCCGGCTCGATGCAGACGTCCTGCGCGCCTGTGAACACCTGGCCGACCTGGCCGCTCTGCTGATCGTCGTCAAATCCCTGCACAGCGACACCCTGATCATTCGCGAGCGCGCTCAGCCGATGAGCGTGCAGGCGGAGCTGGTCTGGGCCTTCCTGCCGCCCCGGACCATCGGCACCCGCGACGTCACGTCATCCGCGGTGCTGGAGCCCGCCTACGAGATCGGCGGGGACGCCTTCGACCACAGCCTCACCGACAGCGCTCTCCACCTGACGCTGCTCGACGCGATGGGGCACGACCTCGCCTCCGGCGGAGCCGGCGCCGTGGGGCTGGCCACCTGCCGCTCGACCCGTCGTTCCGGCGGGACCCTGCCGGACATCGCCACCGCCATCGACCGCGTCCTGGGCGAGTGGATCCCGGACCGTCTCATGACAGCCGTCATCACCGACCTCGACCTCCGCACCGGCCGGCTCTCCTGGATCAACTGCGGCCACCCGGCCCCCCTCCTCATCCGCGAGGGCCGCGTCGTACCCGATGCCCTGCACCGCAGGCCCCAACTCCCCCTGGGCCTCGGGTTCCACAGCTCGACGCCACCCATCTCGCACCAGCAGCGGCTCCAGCCGGGCGATCGGATCCTGCTCTACAGCGACGGCGTCACCGAGGCACGCTCACGCGACGGGGACCTGTTCGGAGAGCAGCGCCTCATCGACGCCGTGCTCCGCTCCGCCGCGGCGGGCGACCCCGCCCCCGAAACGCTGCGCCGCCTCATTCAGAGCCTCCGTGTCCACCAGGATCACCGGCTCCGCGACGACGCCACGCTCCTGCTGGTCGAATGGCACCCCGTGGCCCCCTGACCTCACCCGGGTCCCGACGTTCCGTCCCCGATACCGGCCGTTCGGCAGGACCGCTCGTACTCGATCTGGGGGAGCGGATTGCCGTCGCCGAAGTCGAAGGCACGCTCCTCGCCCGACTCGGAGAATCCGCACTTCGTGTAGAAGCGGCGGGAACGCGGGGTGTCGCGCAGCGTCCAGAGGTGGACCCGCGTGAAGCCGGTCTCGCGGAGGTGACGCAGGGTCGCGGTCATCAGGGTGGTGGAGGCACCACTGCCCCAGCCGTCGGGGTGGGCGTAGCAACTGTGGATCTCGGCAAGGCCCGGCCGGTCCCCGGAGGGACCACAGAAGGACAGGGCGACGGGGCGCCCGTCGTGGAGGGCGAGGAGAACCGTTTCCCGGCCCTGCCCGCCCGCGAGCCGCGCGTGCCATCGCCCCCGCCTGTCCCGCACGGCTTCCGCGGCGAATTCGGGTGCGAAGAAGGGGGCGTACGCGGCCTCCCAGGCCGCGGCGTGGATCTCACCGAGGACGTCTCCGTCCTCGGGCACCGCGGGACGAATGTGGATCATCAGGTCACTCCGGTCACCGGTCGTCGGTCCGCCCGCCCTGGCCCCGGCGGGCCGGTCGCGGGTGGGGTGGATCCCGCGATGAGGATGGCACGGCGGTCTGACACGCTCGTGGTACCGACGGGCGCGCGGGCCCACGGCCCGGTACGGGCTGCCCGTGGTTCGGGGCTTCGACGACTCGGCCCTGGGACCGCGCCCGCTGCCGCGCTGCGACACGCCCTTGCGACCGGCGGGCACGGGGCGGAGCGGCCGGGTCACCGGCCCGTGGACCTGCCCGAAGTCAGTCGGGACGCCTCGACCTCGGCCCAGACGGCTTTGCCGTGCTCATGGATGAGGGTGCCCCAGCCGTCGGAAATGCGCTCCACGATGTAGAGGCCGTGCCCGCCCGGGACTCCCCGCTGCGGTGACGGGTTGGGGCGGGGCGGCGTCGTCGTGCCGTCGAAGACCTCGATCCGCAGGACCTCGCCGGCCGTGAGCGCGAGCTCGATGCAACCACCCGCGTGCAGCGATGCGTTGGTGAGCAGTTCGGACACGAGGAGCAGGACGTCCTCCGAGGTCTCGGTCCCGTCCCAGCCCCAGTCCAGCAGGGCCTGACGCGCGAAGTCCCGGCCCTTGGCCACGTGACCGCGGACGCCGGACAGGGCGAGCCTGCGGCGTTGCCCCGCGGCGGAAAGCCCCGCGCGCGGCGGATCGCCCGTTTCCGGCCCGCTCGTTTCCACTGCGGTCTCTCACCCCCACCGTTGGCACTGATCGCTGCTGAGCAAGTCCGTGCAGTCTAGGCGACCGACCTCTCAGGGGCCCGTCATATGCAGCCGCAGAGTGAGGCTGTCGGCCGAGGCGCGGATCTCCACCAAGTCGCACAGCTGATGGATCATCCACAGGCCCCTGCCTCCGTGGGGCGAAGCCAGCGACGGGCGGCGGCGCCCCGCCAGCGGATCGGACAGGCGGCCGCCGTCGCGGATCTCGGCGACGACCCCGGCAGCGGCGGAGTTCCACAGTCGCAGCGTGCCCTTTCCGCCTCCGTGGGAAAGGGAGTTGGCCGCGGCCTCGCTGACCGCGAGGACGAGATCGCCGCGCCGCGCCGCGCCGAGGGCCGTGCCGCGGGCCCAGGTCTCGGTGTACTCGCGCACCTCGCCCAGCTGCCCGTGCGCGTACTCCAGCCCGGGGCCGACGCCGGCGGGTTCCGGCAGGGGGCGATCGCAGTCGGCGCAGACCACCGAAGCATCGACGTAGGCCTCGCTGAGCCGGTCCTCGCCCTTCTCGATCAGCGTGGGGTGGGTGCGCCGGGCGTCGGCCACCACCGCGGTCGGCAGGCCCACGACGTCGTACGGGCACAGGACGGTGGCCCGCCGGCCCGCGAAGGCGGTGTTGATGAGGGCCTCGTGGCGCGTGGCTTCCAGAACCTCGGCCCGGGTGCGGCCGGGCCAGATCGGCTCGCCCACGATCCGGGCGGGCCGTCCCTCGTGCCGGTCCGCGAAATCCCGCAGGGCGGCCAGGATCCGGCCGGGGTTGCGGCCCCATCGCGTCATGTCCGCCCACGTGACCTCGGCAGCCGCGCCCGTACCGAGGCTTTCCCGCAGGACGTCCAGACGCGGACCGGGCACGGCCACGAGCACCGGCTCGTCGGCTGCGAGAGCCGTGTGTATGAACCTGCCGACCCCCGCCAGGTACTCCGTCCGGTCCCGGTAGAAGAGGGCGGGGTGGACGAAGGCTCCGGGGACGGCGGACGAAGGAAGGCCGCTCATGCTGCAACCTCCAGTGCGGCGCATTCGTCCGGGAAGATCTCCGCCACCTTGCGGAGCGAGTACGGCGGGTGGTGGAGGAGCAGGCGACGCCCCTGCCCGTTGACGGTGGCGGTGGCCCGCACCACGGCGGCGACCGCCGCCGTGTCCAGGAAGGCCACCGCGGAGAGATCCAGGTGGACGACCCGCCCGGGGATCCGGGTCACGACACCGAGCGCCACGCGGAGCAGCGGCCGGGTGTCGAGGTCGCAGCTGCCCCGCAGGAGGGCGCCGGGGCGGTCGCGCAACGGCTCGGCGGTCAGCGCCGCATCCGCGGCGGGCCCCGCGTGCAGGCACCGCGAGACCGCGTCCGCCCAGCACGCGTCGTCGTAGAGAGCCTGCGCGCCTTCGGGCGGGAGGGCACCGTCGTACCGTTGTGGGGATGCCATGGCCGCCGCCTACTCCGAGAGCATTCCGGTGCGCAGCCGGCTCAGGGTCCGGGACAGCAGGCGCGAGACCTGCATCTGCGAGATGCCGAGTTCGGCGCCGATCTCGGCCTGGGTCCTTTCGCGGCCGAACCGCAGGTGCAGGATCAGCCGGTCGCGTTCGTCCAGCTTCTCCAGCAGGGGCGCGAGGGTGTGGAAGTGCTCGAAGAGTTCCATGGCCGGGTCGACGGCGCCGATCCGGTCCGCCAGCGGCGTCACCCGGTTCGGCGCCGTCGGTTCGTCACTGTCGGTGGTGTCCAGGGACCCGCTCGTGTAGCCGTTCGCGGCGACCAACCCCTCGATGACCTGCTCCTCCGACAGATCGAGGTGCTCGGAGACCTCCTTGACCGTCGGTGCGCGGCCCAGGACGTTCGTCAGGGCCTCCTGGGCCTTGGCGAGCTCCGTACGCAGCTCCTGGAGCCGGCGCGGCACGTGGACGGCCCAGGTGGTGTCGCGGAAGTAGCGCTTGATCTCACCGGTGATGTACGGGAGGGCGAGCGTGGAGAACTCGACCTCGCGCTCGGGGTCGTAGCGGTCGATGGCCTTGATCAGCCCGATGATCCCCACCTGGACGATGTCGTCCATGTCCAGGCCGCCTCCCACCGCGCGGGAGCGGAAGCTCCGCGCGGCGAACCGCACGAGCGAGAGGTTCATCTCGATCAGGGTGTTGCGGGCGTACTGGTATTCGCGCGTGCCCTCCTCCAGGGCGCGAAGGCTCCTGAAGAACAGCTTCGACAGTTCGCGTGCGTCGGCGGGTGCCATTTCCGAGGCGTTCTTCACCTCGGGCAGTGCCACGTCCGCCGTGGGGGTCCCCGTCGTGCCGGGCACCGCGAGGGCGTTCTGCTCTTCTGTTGCGCGCATGGGGCTCACGGCGGTGGCCGAGTGAGACATGGTGGCCGTTCCCTCCCGATCGACTGACGGCTGCCCGGCCGCTTCTGCCCCCTCGATCCGTTCTTACACAATCTCGTCGGAGATCGTGTGGAAGATCTTGTGTACGGTTCCGTCGAACAGGGGGGGCGTCTGCCGCCCCGGCCCGTGTGCCGCGACCACGGCCGCCCCCTTCCGCCGATGAGCAGGCATACTCCCATGGGAGGGCCGCACAGGTGACGATCCGGGGAGGCGCGGACATGACCGGAGCAGACGACGCGAACCGCGAAGGCGTGGTCGGGCACAGCTACCTGGCAGGTGCCGGGTGGGTGGTGGCCGCGCACGGCGAGCTCGACCAGGACACGCTGGGCCCTTTGGAGGAGGTGCTCGCCGCTGCCGTCGATCGGCATCGGCTGGTGGTGCTGGACGCCGGCTCCGTCACCTTCGGCGACTCGTCCTTCCTGAACCTGCTGCTGCGGCTGCACCAGCTGACCACCCTGCGCATCGCCGCCCCCGGCGATCAGCTGCGCCGCCTCTTCGCCCTCACCGGCGCCGACACGGTGCTGTCCCTGCACCCAACCGTCGAGGACGCGGTCCACGCGTCATGACGGTCGCGTTCCGCCGCGTCCGGGCGGACGGCCGGTGTGGCCGGCGGGTCCGCCCCGGGGGCGGAAGCACGCGGTGATCGCCTTGCCGCCGTGGACCGAGTGGACGTCCCAGGAGTCGGCCAGGGTGGCGACGATCCCCAGCCCCCGGCCGCCCGTGGCGTCGGCCTCGGGCGTGCGCGGGCCGGGCAGTCGGGGATCGGAGTCCGCGACGCTCACGTGGAGGCAGCTGCCGTCCCACGTCAGTACCAACGCGGCGGTGCTCGCCGCGTGCAGGTGGGCGTTGGTGACGAGCTCGGAGACGCTCAGGAGCACGGAGTGCGCCGTGTCCGAGGCGGATTCGTTCCACGGGAGCGACGCCAGGTGCGAGGCGGTCCACCGCCTCGCCGCCCGCACTCCCTCCGAAACCGGGAACGAGCGCGCCCACCCCACTGCCTTGACGGCCAATGTCCTCACCCCACTTCGTCGTTGTGTCGTTCGTCACCGGTTCGTCTACCCGCCTGCCGGGCAAGCACCCGCTGCTTCCGCGACAGTCCACGGAAGCACCGCCTCCGAGTGATCGCGTGTGCCTTATGGTCCATTCGGTGGTGCCGGCCCGTCCGTGCGCCGGAGCGGTGGTTGTCAAAGAGTGAGGTGGGCGCGATGGCCGGCAGGACGGATGCGGAGTCACCGAGCAGGTCGGACGCGCCTCGACACGGGGGCGGGATCGGTGAACCGGAGCTGCGCCTGCTGCTGGCCGGCCTGACAGCCGTACGGGACGGGGATTTCCGTACACGCCTGCCCGACACCACGGACGGGCTGCTCGGCGAGATCGCCACGGTCTTCAACGGGATGGCCGACCAGCTGTCGCTGTTCACATCCGAAGTGACGCGAGTGGCACGCGAAGTGGGCACCGAGGGAACGCTCGGTGGCCAGGCGGCCGTACCGGGTGTCGGAGGCGCGTGGCTGGACCTCACGGAATCGGTCAACTTCATGGCCGGAAACCTCACGGCCCAGGTGCGCTCCATCGCCCAGGTCGCGACGGCCGTCGCCAAGGGCGACCTCTCCCAGAAGATCAACGTCACCGCGCGAGGGGAGATCCTGGAGCTGAAGGAGACCATCAACACGATGGTCGACCAGCTGTCCGGTTTCGCCGACGAGGTCACCCGGGTCGCCCGTGAAGTGGGCACCGAGGGCCGGCTCGGCGGACAGGCGCGGGTCCCCAACGTGGCGGGCACGTGGAAGGACCTCACCGACAACGTCAACTCCATGGCGAACAACCTCACCGGCCAGGTCCGCAACATCGCCCTGGTCACGACCGCCGTGGCCAACGGTGATCTGTCGAAGAAGATCGACGTGGACGCCCGTGGCGAGATCCTGGAGTTGAAGACGACCATCAACACGATGGTCGACCAGCTCTCCTCCTTCGCCGCCGAAGTCACGCGCGTCGCCCGCGAGGTGGGCAGCGAGGGCCGGCTGGGCGGCCAGGCCGAAGTGGAGGGCGTCTCCGGCACGTGGAAGCGTCTGACGGAGAACGTCAACGAGCTGGCCGGGAACCTGACCCGCCAGGTGCGGGCCATCGCCGAGGTCGCCAGCGCCGTCGCCGAGGGCGACCTCACCCGCTCGATCACGGTCGACGCCTCCGGCGAGGTCGCCGAACTCAAGGACAACATCAACTCGATGGTCGGTTCGCTGCGGGAGACCACCCGCGCCAACCAGGAACAGGACTGGCTCAAGACCAATCTGGCCCGTGTCTCGGGGCTGATGCAGGGCCACCGCGACCTCACCGTCGTCGCCGAACTCGTCATGGACGACCTGACGCCGCTGGTCGCCGCCCAGTACGGTGCCTTCTACCTCGCCGAGGACGGCCCCCACGGCACGATCCTCACTCCGGTCGGCTCCTACGGGCGCCCCGCCGGCGCCGCGGGCACCGGCTTCGCCCTGGGGGAGTCCCTGGTCGGGCAGGCCGCGCGCAGTCACCGCGTCATCGTCACGGACCAGGTGCCCGGCGACTACGTCATTTCCTCGGGCCTCGGCCACACCACCCCGGGCAGCTTGATCATCCTGCCGATCGTGGTGGACGACCAGGTCCTCGGGGTGATCGAACTCGCCTCCTTCGGTGCCTTCACCCCCGTGCACCGCGACTTCCTCGGCCAGTTGATGGAGACCATCGGCGTCAACCTCAACACGATCGTCGCCAACGCACGCACCGACGAACTCCTGGGCGAGTCCCAGCGGCTCACCGGCGAATTGCAGGCCCGCTCGGCCGAACTCCAGGTCCAGCAGGAAGAACTCCAGCGGTCCAATGCCGAGCTGGAGGAAAAGGCCGCCCTCCTCGCCAGCCAGAACCGTGACATCGAGGCCAAGAACCTGGAGATCGAACAGGCCAGGCAGGAACTGGAGGAACGGGCGCGGCAGTTGTCGCTCGCCTCCAAGTACAAGTCCGAGTTCCTCGCGAACATGAGCCACGAGCTGCGCACCCCGCTGAACAGCCTCCTCATCCTCGCTCAGCTCCTCGCCCAGAACCCCGCTCGCAACCTCACCCCGAAGCAGGTCGAGTACGCCGGGATCATCCACTCGGCGGGCTCGGACCTGCTCCAGCTGATCAACGACATCCTCGACCTGTCGAAGGTCGAGGCCGGAAAGATGGACATCAGCCCCGAGCGGGTCCACCTGCCGCAGCTGCTGGAGTACGTCGAGGCGACCTTCCGCCCGATGACCACGCAGAAGAGCCTCGACTTCACCGTCACCACCGCCCCCGACGCCCCGGGCGACCTGCACACCGACGACTCGCGGCTGCGCCAGATCCTGCGCAACCTGCTCTCCAACGCGGTCAAGTTCACCGAACGCGGCGGCGTCGAACTGCGGATCGAACCGGCGACGGGCCCGGAGGTCCCCGCCGGACTCGCGGGCCGCGGGCCCCTGGTGGCCTTCCGGGTCCGGGACACCGGCATCGGCATCCCCAAGCAGCAGATCGAGTCCGTCTTCGGTGCCTTCCAGCAGGCCGACGGCACCACCAGCCGCAAGTACGGCGGCACCGGCCTCGGGCTCTCCATCACCCGCGAGATGGCCCACCTCCTCGGCGGCGCCGTCACGGCGGACAGCACACCGGGGCAGGGCAGCACCTTCACCCTCTACCTCCCGGTCAGCGGGACGGACCACGAAGAGCCCTCCCTCGACGGCGTACCCACGCCCGCATGGAACGGCGCCGCGGAAACCGGAACCCCCGACACGAGCGGCGCGGGCGCCGCCCTTCCGCGGCAGCGGCCGGCCCGTCGTCTCCTGGTGATCGAGCAACGCCAGGGCGGCCTGCTCTCCCTCGTCGCCGAGAGCGCCGAACGGGACTTCGCCCCCGACCACCGGCCCACCGGGGACCGCGGGGGCACGCAGGTGGTCAGCGCCACGAGCGCACGGGAAGCCGCCGCCGCCCTGGCATCGGCTTCCTTCCACTGCGTCGTCCTCGAACTCGATCTCCCCGACGGCGAGGCCATGCGCTTCCTCGACGCCCTCGACGGGGACCCGGCGCTCGCCTCCCTCCCGGTCCTCGGCCACGACAACTCCCGCCTGAAGGCGGGACAGGAGCAGGCGCTGCGGGAGCGGGCCGCGTCCTGCCACCTGGAACTGCTGTCGAGTCTGGACGAGCTCCGGGAGCGCATCGTCCTGCACCTGTACGCCGACCAGCCGGGGGACGCGCCCCCCGCCCAGGGGGGTGGCGCGGAGCGTGAGCGCACCGGGCGAGTCCCCGGCGGCGACCTGGCAGGCCGCACCGTCCTCGTCGTCGACGACGACGCGCGGAACCTGTACGCCCTCAGCGGCGTGCTGGAACTCCACGGTGTCCGCGTGCTCCACGCGGAGGACGGGCGCAAGGGCATCGAGACGCTCACCCGCAACGAAGGCGTCGACCTGATCGTGATGGACGTGATGATGCCGGAGATGGACGGCTACGCGGCGACCGCGGAAATCCGCAGGATGCCCGCCTACGCCGGCCTGCCGATCATCGCGGTCACCGCCAAGGCGATGCCGGGCGACAGGGAGAAGAGCCTCGCCGCCGGGGCCAGCGACTACGTGACCAAGCCGGTCGACGCCGACGACCTCATCGCCCGCGTCCGGCACTGGCTCATCAGATGACCACCGTCCCCCAGGCAGTGTCCGCGCGCTCGTGGCCCACCGGGCCCGGACAGCGGAGTCAGGACAGTCCAGCAAGGAGCCGGCAGAACGGTGAGCACGCCCGACGCACAGAAGCACGAGGATGCCCCGAACCCGGGACCGGTGGTCGAGGACCCCTCCCGAAACGTCCTCCCGCACCAGACCACGACGCAATTGGGCCGCCTGGTCGCGACGGTCGAACGCCTGCGCCGTGAGGTGCGGGAGGCGCAGGCGGCCGCGGACGGCCGGGCCTTGGTCGAACTGGCCAAGGGCATCCTGATCGGACAGTTGAGCTGCACTCCCGCCGCGGCGGCACGGCAGCTCGACGAGTTGTGCCGGGAAACCGGGACGTCCCCGCTGGAACTCGCCGCCGACATCGTCAACCAGGCGGCCCGCGACCACGTCAGCGAGGTCGCCGCCGAGTTCGTCGAGCGCACCGGCACGCTCCGGCCGTCCCGGCCCTCCGCGCCGCCGACCACGATGGCGGTACGACTGCGCACCACCGAGAGCGCGGTGCTGGCCGCCGCCGACGACACCCAGGCTGTGGCCGAGTCGCTCCTGACGAACGCACTGGAACCGATGGGAGCGGTCGCCGTGGCCGTGTGGTCCGCGGCGCCCGACGGCTCCCTGACCCTCACCGGCCACGCCGGGTTCCCGCCCGGGGAAGCCGCGCGCTGGCGCCACGTCCCCCCCGGCGTCTCGACCGTCGCCCGCCTCGCGCTGCGGGACCGGAGGCTGGTCCACCTCGCCCGCCTGGCGCGCGCCGGCCTCCCCTCGATCGGCCACCTCCACTGGCCCGACGGAGGACGGATGGCCGTACCGGCCGGCACCGGCGGACGGATACACGGCGTCCTCGAGATCTGCTGGCCGAAGCCCCTCGCCCCCCAGCCCTCGCGGATCGAGCGCCAGGCCGAGGCCCTCGCGGAGCTGTGCGCCCGCACGATGGACGCCTCGCCCCGGCACGAACCCGCTGCCCCCGAGGCGGTGCTCCCGGACGTCTCGGAGCTGATCGACCTGGCCGAGGGACTCCACGATCCCGCGGTGGTGCTGACCCCTGTACTTGGTCCCGAAGGAGGGCTGGCCGACTTCCGGATCCGCCACGTCAGCAGCCGGTTCGTCGACCCCCTGGGACGGCCTCGCGGCGACGTGAACGGCGCGCTGCTGCTGGAGGCCTATCCGATGGCCGCCGGCGACAGCGGCCTGTTCGACATCATCGAACGCGTGCACGCGACGGGCGAGCCCTTCCGAGCGGAACGCATGAGCCTGACCGCGTTGGTCGACCAGATCCCCCTCACCTCCGTCGCGGACATCAGTGTCAGCCGGCACGGCGCCGCCGTCCTGCTGATCTGGCGCGTCGAGGACGAGACGGCACGCCTGGCCGACCTGCTCCAGCACGCCCAGCGCCTGGGCCGGATCGGAGGCTTCGAGGAGAACCTCGTCACCGGAGAAGTCACCTGGAACGCGCAGTTGTACGCGTTGCACGGACTGCCGGCCACCGCACAGCCCGTACCGTTGCGGGAACTGCCCGGCTACGCCCACCCCGACGACTCCGCCGCCCTGGGGCGTTTCCTGCGCGCCGTGCTGCGCTACCGGCGTCCCGCGTCCGTCAACCTGCGCCTCCGGCGGGCCGACGGAATCACCCGTCACATCCGTGTCGTCGCCGAGCCGGTCCTCGACGCGGACCTGCGCCTGCACGCGGTCCGCGGTGCCTACCAGGACATCTCCGCCCAGCACTGGACCGAGGTGGCCCTGGCCGCCACCCGCGACCAACTCGCCCACACCGAGGCCGAGTCCGCCGAACGCAACCGGCTCGCCCTCCAGCTCCAGCACGCCATCATGCCGCCCACGCCCCCGGCCATCGAGGCGCCGGGCCTGCGGGTCGCGGTCCGTTACCGGCCGGCGGAGACCGAATCACTGGTCGGCGGCGACTGGTACGACACGGTGGTCCTGCCCTCAGGGCTGATCATGCTCTCCGTGGGAGACGTGGCCGGACACGGCATCGAGGCCGCCACCGGCATGGTCGTACTCCGCAACGCCCTGCGGGGCCTCGCCGTCACGGGGGCGGGGCCGGCCCAGCTGCTGTCCTGGCTGAACACGGTCACCCACCACCTGGCCAAGCACGTGACGGCCACCGCCGTCTGCGGGCTCTTCGACCCGGACACCAGGGTGCTGCGCTGGGCGCGCGCCGGCCACCTGCCCCCCGTCCTCGTCCGTGGCGGCGAGGCCCAGGCCTTCCCGCTCATCGAGGGCCTGCTCCTCGGAGCCCTGCCCGATGTGGCCTACGTCGAACGGGAGGTACGGCTCGAACGGGACGACACCCTGCTGATGTTCACCGACGGGCTGGTGGAACGGCGCGATTCCTCGGTGCAGGACTCGCTCGGACACCTGATGAACGCGGCGGCCGCGGGCGCCGGGGAGCTGGACGGGCAGCTGGACCGCCTCCTCGCCGAGAGCCGTTCCGACACGGACGACGACACCTGCGTGATCGGCATCCAGGTCGGCTGACTCCACCACGACGGGCGCGCACCCTGAAATCCGGTGCGGACCTCCGCCCCGCACCGGGGCGGAGGAACCACCGTTTGGGACGTGTGCGAGTGAACAGACGGAAATGCGGGGGTGCATTCCCCTGCCCCTCCGGGCAGGGGACCGCGCCCTGCCCGGCTGTCGGTCCCCCTCTCGCAGAATCGAGTGATCATGACCTTCCGGTCCTCCGTCGGCGCACACGACCTGACACGGACGATCGAGATCCATCAACTCCGG
Source organism: Streptomyces sp. NPDC001717 (assembly GCF_042892775.1). Lineage (NCBI taxonomy): Bacteria > Bacillati > Actinomycetota > Actinomycetes > Kitasatosporales > Streptomycetaceae > Streptomyces > Streptomyces sp. NPDC001717. Next base: position 46,036 of record NZ_JBIAUK010000027.1, read on the forward strand.
ACACGGCTGCGCTTCCCTCTGCGTGCCACGTTCCGGTGGCGCCCCGACGCTCCCCTCGAAGCCGAGGTCACCTTCCATCCGGGGGCGGGTCGGTCCGACGTGGTCTGGGTGATGGGCCGGGACCTCCTCGCCCGTGGCGTCCGCACGCTGACGGGGGAGGGCGACGTACGGATCCGGCCCCTGGCCGGGCCCGGGCGGAAGGGGCAGGTGCTGCTGCGGCTGGGGACGGGGTCACCCGCCCTCTTCACGGTGGACCGGGCGGAGTTGAGCTCCTGGGTGGAGAGCACCTGGGCGGTGGTTCCGGCCGGCGCCGAGGCGGATTCCCTGGACTGGGACTTCTTCGACGGCCTCCTGGCGGACCTGTAGGCCGTCCCTGGACGGGTCCGCTCCGGGGTCCTGGATCGGGGGCCGGCCGGGAGCGAACACCCCGGCCAGGCCCCTTGGCGTCGTGACGTCGTGACGTCGTGACGTCTTGACGTCTTGACGTCTTGACGTCTTGACGTCGGAGCGTCGTGGTCGAGCCGGCGCCGGGCTCGGTTCAACTGCTCCCGATGCGTCGGGGCCGGCCCGTCCGCAGCCGTTCGGCGTCGATCTCCGCCCACACCACCTTGCCGTGCGCATGGGGCCTGGCGCCCCAACGGTCGGCGAGCCGCCGCACTATCTGCAGGCCGTGCCCGCCCGGGGTGCCCGTACGGGAGGCGGGCGACAGCCGCGGAAGGTCGCCGCAGCCGTCGTAGACCTCGACGCGGAACACGTCCCCGGCGCGGAGCGTGAGCTCGTGGCACCCGTCGGCGTGCAGGCCGGCGTTGGTGACGAGTTCGGACACGACCAGGAGCGCGTCCTCGGCGGTCGCGCGATGGTCCCACCCCCAGTCCTCCAGCGCCTCGCGCGCGAACTCGCGTCCTCGCGCGACCTGTCGGCGGGCGCCGCGCAGCGAGAGACGGCGGCGTTGGCGGATGGCCGGGCCCCCGGCTTCCGGTCCGATGGTCTGCACTGCCCTCTCACCCGTTTCCTTCTGTTGCGTCATCTCGTGGTGCGCTTGTACCCGCCCTGCCGAAACGGACACTCGGAGTGTCCGCGACGCGTCACCGGGACGTGGGCGAGGGACGGAGCGCCGCCGTCCCAGGCCACCCCACCCCCCTGCCGTCGTGCCGGCGGCGGTGTCCGAGGGCGCATGCGCGCCCGGCCACGGGGCATGCGCGGGACCAGTCGGTGCCCGCCGCGGCGTCCGTTCCTCCGAAGAGCCGGGAGACCATCCACGATGACCACCGCACGAGAGATCGTGACCCCCGACCGCACCCGCCTCGGTACCCTGAAGGCCGAGGACGCAGGGGCTGCGCTCGGACCCGCTCCGGCGGCGGACACGGTCGGGCGGCGCGGCGGCGCGCACGCGCTGCTCACCCACCGTGTCGTGGACGACACCCTGCTCGTACGCCTGCAGCCCAGGCTTTCGATCCGCAGCCGGGCCGCGGCCACGCTCGCGCTGGAGGAAGTCGTGGCCGCGTACTCCCTCCCGCACCTGGTGCTGGAGGCTCCCGACATCCGCACTCCGGCCGTCCTCAGTACGGTTCTGCGCACCTCGCGGGCCTGCAGGACGCGGGGCACCGTGCTCTCGGTGGTCGTGCCGGACGCGCCGAGCCGCGCGCTCCTGCGGGACGCCCTCAAGGCGGCCGGTCGTGTCTACGGCTCCACCGGGGAAGCGCTCGTGGCCGCCCGACGGGCCGTCGAGGTGCCCTGAGGCGTCCGGGTGCGCCGCCCCCGCCCCGCATGCGAGCAGGTCGGCGGGCCTCGCCTCCATGCGGTATGCGCGCCTCCCACTGGTTGTCCGCCGGGGAAAGGTACGGCTCCCCCTCACGCTGTGTGAAGGGGAGCCGCATGCGGTCGGGTTCGGGATCCCGACGCGCCCCGGGCGGCCGAGCGGCCGGCAGGGCCGGGGGACGGATCAGGTGCGGATACGGTTTTCGGGGCCGTCCCGGTGCCCGGTCCGTCCGTCGTCGAACCAGTAGTCCCCGGCGGCCAAGTAGCGGCAGGAGTAGGCGCTGTGGGCGGGCAGGGAGCGGCCGACACGGGTACCGACGCCGCAAGGTTCGAGGGGGTGGGCGGCGGCGTTGCGCCGATCGAAGTCCCCGACGAAACCGACCGGCCCCGGCGGGTTGCCCTCGGGCAGGACGAAGGTGACCTGGGTACGGTCCTTGAGCCGCTTGCTTTCGAGCACGCTGTTCTCCAGCCGGTGAAGTCGTCGTGGTGGACCCGCGTGTCGTCGCCGGTACGTGGTGATGGTCATGAGCGGAACGCGGCCACGTGCCCGTCCGGTGGTCACCCGGCCGGTCCCGTCCGATGACAGCGTGAACGGCGACGTCCACGGGGAGGCGGCGGCGAGAAACCGGGCCCCTTCGCGGGGCCCGGCCGGGGCATCGTCGACCGGCCGGGCCCCGCGTGCACGGACCTTCTCGTCGCCCTGTCACCGTGCCACGGCCCGGCCCGGACCGCCGCGCCGGGGCCCGTCGACGTAGGCCACTCGGGTGAATCCACCACGGTCAGGGCCGGGAGGCCCCGGCCGCATCCGGCCACTGGCGTGGGCGACCGCGAGGCCGACGCGCGCGCCGACCGCTTGGCCGCCGTGACCATCGAGCGAACGCGTCCTCGGCACGCGCATCGCAACGTAACCTGAATCCGCGCAGCTCCTCCGTGCCGCGCCCGTCGCGGAACGAGAGGCCCCATCGTCGTGCAGGCACAGTTACCGGCCGAGTCAGAGGGCGGATCCAGCTTCCGGACCGCCGACGTGGACGTCGCCCGCGACTGGATGAGGGCGGCGTACGGGACGAGCCTGCGCATGAAGACGCCCGCTCCGCGCGGCTCCTTCCGCTACACCCGCACCGAGGCCGGTCCCGTATCGCTCAGCACCATCGCCCTGCCGACGGAGTACGCGTACACGTCCAACGCCCTCGGCTCCGTGGCCATCACACACGTGGTCGGAGGCCGTATGGCGCGCGAGTGCGCGGACGACGTCACCGAAGCCGGCCCGGGCGACGTCCTGGCGATCTCACAACCCCATCTGCCGTACGCCGGCCGGGTGTACTCGGCCGAGCTGCGTGCAGTCACGGTGCCGCTCGCACATGTGGAGCAGGCCGCGGGCCGCCCGGCCGGGCAGGCCGCTCGTCCGCTGCGGTTCCACCGCTTCACCCCCGTCTCCAGGGCCATGGCCGACCAGTGGAAGAGGACCGTCGACTACGTGGAGGAGAGCGTCCTGGCCCTGCCGGCGGGCGGTGAGCCGCTGGTCGTCGACGCGGCCGTCAGGATGCTCGCCGCGGTCCTCCTGGCCGCCTTTCCCACCGATGCCCGCCCCGCCACCGTGCTCGCCGATACACGGGACGCGACTCCGCGGACCGTGCGCCGGGCCGTCTCCTTCATCGAGTCGCGGCCGGGCGCCGAAATCGGCCTGACCGAGATCGCCGCTGCCGCGGGCGTGACACCGCGGGCCCTGCAGTACGCCTTTCGCAGCCACCTCGGCATGACCCCGATGGCCTACCTGCGACGCGTACGACTGGCCCTGGCCCACGCGGACCTGGTCGCGGCGGACCCCTCGCGGGAGACGGTCACGGCCATCGCCCACCGCTGGGGTTTCCACCACCACGGGCGTTTCTCCGAGGCCTACCGCGCCGCGTACGGCGTTCCACCCCGGCGCACCCTCGCCGGATCCTGAGCGTTCAACTCGGCAACCGGTCCGCTCCGTCGACCGATGCTTCCCCTGCCCCCGGCGTGACGACGAGCAGGCGCTCCCCGTGAGGAGCGACATCGAGGCCCGCCTCGCGGAGGATCTCGGCCAAGGCGGTCTGCAGTGCCTTGTGCAGTCCGGCCAGGGACGTGAACCGGGACAGGTCTTCCTCATGGCCGTGTACCTGGACGGTCGGCCGCAGCACCTCCTGGGCGACCCAGCCCACCATGACGCCTTCGGGCGTGGGCCACACCCGCAGACCTTCTCCCTCGCGCGAGGACGTGTCAAAACCGGCGCGGGCCAGGACGCCCCGGACCCGCTCGTAGTCCGCGTCGTCGCCTTCCTCTCCGGGAGGCTCGGCAGTCGGGGGCTGTGTGGGTGGCATGTGCCTACTCCATCGACCCGAAGCCCCCGGTGGAAGCCGCCGAGCGAACAGATCCGCCGCGGTCGTCCGGAAAACGAAACTGCCCCATCGCGCACCGTGGGGAATCGGGCACCACCACCTTGGGGGCACGGTCGTCGTCCCGTCGGCGGCCCGGGACCGACTGTGTGATCAGTGGGCGCCGGGGGCTTGGCCGGACCGGATCCGCGGGGAGGCGTGGACGCGGCCGTGGGCTGTGCCGTGCGACGGGACGACGGAACTTGACCGTGTCGGCGGCCCGTGGCCGGCATCCCACGGGAAGGGCTGCCGACCACGGTCACCAGCCGCGATGGTCGCCGGGCTGAAGAGACGTGCCGCCGTCACCGATGCGTGTGTCCCCGATCGCGACCACCAAACCCCGTTCGTGCCAACGGATTTCAACGCGACGGCAGCATGGCGCGGTGCAGGTACGGTCCGTCCGCGATGCCGTTCCGGCGTCGGGGCGCTCCTCGACCGAGACGGCAACGCGTCGCGGAATCCGGCCGCCGGCAAGCCAGTTGGCGAGATCTGCGCCGTGTGCGGCTCGGACACCCGGGTAGGCGCGCGCCATGACCGTACAGAAGACGCCCGTACTCGCCCTGGACTGCGCCGAGCCCGAGGTGCTCGCCCGGTTCTACGCCGCCCTGCTCGACGCGGAAGTGCGGCCCGGCCCGACGCCGGACGAGGTGGAGGTACTCGCCCCGTCGGGTGCCAGGCTCGGCTTTCGCCGCGACGCGGGATTCGCACCACCGAGCTGGCCCAGGCCGGAGGACGCCCTCCAGGCCCACCTGCGCATCCAGGTGGCAGCGGACGACCTGGACCGGGCCGAGCGGGAGGCGGTCTCCCTCGGAGCCCGTCCGGTCGACGCGCGTGCCGAGGACGGGCCGCGCCCGGTGCGCAGGCTCAGCGACCCTGCGGGGCACTCCTTCGTCCTGGCCGCCGCTCCACCCACCGCGGTTCCCGAGCCCGCAGGACGTCCGTCCTGACTGCCGCCACCGGTTCCCTCAGGTCCCTCAGCCCCAGCTCTGCAGCTGCTGGAGCAGGTCGGCATCGCCCTCCATCCGCAGCGAGCCGGCCGGGATGCGCATGTACATGAGCAGGGCCATCTCGCTCGCCGTGCCGTGGACGGCGGCGGTGGGCTTGCTCTCGGCGGCCTCCGCCGCGGTGAGGCGGGTGAAGCGGGAACCGGCGGCGTCCACCGTCTGGCGCCAGGAGCCGGCGTCGGCCGCGTGGTAGTCCATGGTGGCGGGCTCGCCCGGCCACGGGACCGTGACGGTGCAGACCGTGGCGAGGAACTCCTCGATGGCGTCGACCGCCTCGGTCGTCGGCAGCTCTTGCGGGTTACCGGAGGCCAGTTGGGCGTCGTAGGTGTGGATCAGCGATTCCGGGACGCGGCGGCGGGCCACGGCGGCCACCGTGTGCGGCGAGGCCAGCGGCTCCCACCAGGCCCAGCAGCCCCGGTCCGGGCCGGCCTCGCGCAGAGCAGTGAGCAGTTGCTCCGTCGAGTCGGCCAGCCAGGGTATGAGGGCCTCGCGCTCCCTGGGCGCCGCCAGCCCGTCCTTGCTCGGCCGCTCGTCGCCCGGCGCGGTGTTCCGCACGATGTGGGCCCAGAAGCGGTCCCCCTCACTGAGGTGGTTCGCCAGGTCGTACAGCGTCCAGCCCGGGCAGGAGGGGACGTCGGCGTCGAGGCCGGGGGCCGCGGCGACGGCGTCGCGGAACGCGGCGGACCGCTCGTCAAGCATCCGCAGCAGGGTGGGGAAGTGGAGATGATCAGTCACGCGGACCTTGTATCACCCGGACCGGAACTCTCGCACTCGATTTGGGCCCCCAGATGAGATGTCCTCCAAGTGCCCGGGGATCCGGCACACCAGCTTTCCGGAGCTGCGGACTTGGAGCTCGGCCACGCGGTCCGACCCCTGCGCGAGGTCGATCGGGTCGAGAGAGGATGGAGCATGCGCGTGCGGCAGAGCTCCCTCATGTCGCATCCGGTGTGATCAGGAGGTCTGGAAGATGAGTGAGCTCTACCCGCCCGTCGAGCCGTACGAGAAGGGGATGCTCGACGTCGGCGACGGCAACCTCGTCTACTGGGAGGCCTGCGGAAACCCGGACGGCAAGCCGGCACTCGTCGTCCACGGCGGGCCGGGATCAGGATGCGGGACGGGGGCGCGCCAGTACTTCGACCCGGAGCGCTACCGGGTCGTCCTGTTCGACCAGCGGGGCTGCGGCCGCAGCACCCCCCACGCGAGCGAACCCACGACCGACATGCGCCACAACACCACCGGGCACCTCATCGCCGACATGGAGCGGCTGCGGAATCACCTGGGTGTCGAGCGCTGGCTGCTCTACGGGGGCTCGTGGGGCTCCACGCTGATCCTGGCCTACGCCGAGGCGCACCCGGAGCGGGTGTCGCAGATCGTCATCGCCTCCGTCACCACCACTCGGCGCTCCGAGATCGACTGGCTGTACCGAGGTGCGGGCCGGTTCTTCCCCGAGCAGTGGGAACGCTTCCTCGAAGGAGCCGGCGGCACACCGCGGGACGGCGACGTCGTGGCTGCGTACGCACGCCTGATGGAACATCCGGACGCCGCGGTACGGGAGAAGGCCACGGCCGACTGGTGCGCCTGGGAGGACGCGGTCCTCTCCGGAGAAACGAACGGCGCCTCCAACCCGTACGGCGACCGCCCGCCGGCCGCGCAACTGGCCCTGGTCCGCATCTGCTCGCACTACTTCTCCCATGGCGCTTGGCTGGAGGAAGGCGCGCTCCTGCGCGATGCGCACCGCCTGGCCGGGATCCCGGGCGTACTGGTCCACGGCAGGCTCGACCTGGCGGGCCCCCTCGACACCGCATGGGAACTCGCCCGTGTCTGGCCCGATGCCGAGCTGACCATCGTCGACAACGCAGGCCATCTCGGCAGCGACACGACCCGCGCCCACGTGCTCAAGGCTCTCGACCGTTTCGCTCGCCAGGGATGAGACCGCCGATCCGTCGGCGCGCCACCCGCCGTCGATCCCGCCGTCCCGGGCGCCGAGGCCCCCGAGTGGCCGACGCAGCGAAACGCTCTGGACCGGGTGACCTCGTCGAAGCGACCATACGGGCATGGAGTTCCTCTGCTACCACCGTGACCGGCCCGGCTCTCTGGCGCTGCGCGACGAGTTGCTGGAAGAGCACTGGTCCTACATGGACCGGTACGCGAAGGAGATGATCGCGCGGGGCCCGACCCTCACCGACGACGGCAGCGCACCCACCGGCAGCGTGCACATCCTCGACCTGCCCGACCCCGCCGCCGCCCGCGCATTCGCCTTCGAGGAACCGGGCTACCAGGCCGGCGTCTACCGGGACGTGCTGCTGCGACGGTGGCGCAACCTGCTGGGACGCACCATGTGGGACTTCCCCGGCGGGCGGACCGGCGGCAACCGGTACCTGGTGCTCGGCCTCGGCACCGGCCTCGGCACCGGACGGGCCGCCGACCTCGCCGTGCCGGCCGACCGGGACGAGTTGATCGCCTACGGGCCGCTGCTGTCCGACGACGGCGCCACCTGGCTCGGCACGGCGGTGTTGGTCCGCGCGCCGGACCGGGACACGGCACGCGCCGTCCTGACCCGGGACCGGTACGCCGACATCGAGGTGCACAACTGGCAGTTCGGCGGTCGGCCGTCGTGATCCGACGACGTCCGTCGATGCCGCCGCCACAGGTCCCGGCCGCGGACTTCTGTCCCCGGCCCCAGGTGCGAAGGCGTGTTGGGTTAGGTTCCGAGACGTGACTCACGATCGCGGACGACTGCTGGCGGGCCGGTACCGGCTGGCCGAACTGCTCGGCCAGGGCGGCATGGGGATCGTCTGGCGGGCCCTCGACGAGCAACTCGGCCGGGAGGTCGCCCTCAAGGAACTCCGGCTCCCCGACGACCTCGACGCGAACCGGCGCGACGCCTGGATCGGCCGCCTCGACCGTGAGGCGCGCGCGGCCGCCAGGCTGAAGCACCCGGGGGTGATCACCGTTCACGACCGGATAGCCGGCGACGACGGCCGCCCGTGGATCGTGATGGAACTCGTCCACGGCCGCTCGCTCGACGACCTGATCAAGGAGGGCGGCCCGCTTCCGCCGGGCGAAGTGGCCAGGATCGGGCGGCAGGTCCTGGACGCGCTGCGCGCCGTGCACACCACGGGCGTCACCCACCGGGACATCAAGCCCGCCAACGTGCTGCTCGAAGGTGAACGGGTGGTGCTGACCGACTTCGGTATCGCCGCCGTGGAGGGCGAGCCCGGTCTGACCCGCTCGGGGGCCCTCATGGGGACCCCGGTCTACATGTCCCCCGAGCAGGTGCGCGGTCTCCCTGCGACCGCCGAATCCGATCTGTGGTCCTTGGGGGCAACGCTCTTCACCGCCGTGGAGGGTCACCCTCCGTTCGGCGGCTCCGGTTCCTGGGCAGTCTTCGTCGCCGTCGCCACCGAAGAACCCGCCCCGGCCCTCCGCGCCGGGGACCTCGCCCCCGTCCTGACGGGCCTCCTCCGCAAGGATCCGGCGCAGCGGCTCACCGCCGAGGAAGCGTACGACCTGCTCGCCGGACCGGCGGGCGAAGCGGAGCACTCGGGGCCGGCGCCCGCGCGGACGTCCGCGTCCACGCTGCGGCTGGGTGCGGCGCCCGGCCGGGTCCCCGGAGCGGGACTGCCGGACCCGCCGGCGCACGGCCCCGCCCGTCCTGCCCGCCGGCGGCGGTACCTGATGGGCGGCCTGGCGGCGATCGCCTGGCTGCCGCCCTGAGCTCGATGCCCTGGTGGTTACCGGGGCACGGATCTCCCGGCGACGAGACCGGCCGTACCCGCGCGACCGACTCCACGGCGCCCACCGCCCACTCCCCGTCCCCTTCCCCTGCCGCACCGACCACGGCCACCTCCTCCACCTCCACCCCCACCCCCACCCCCACCCCCACCCCCACCCCCACCCCCACCCCCACGTCCAAGGCCACGCACGCCCCCCTCGACCGCCAAGGCATCGAGCGCGTCTTCGCCCTCTACATGAACGGCCTGGCCCAGCACGACATGACATCGCTGCGCCGAGGCACCTGCCCCCGGCTGCGCGCGAGCCTGCTCGGATTCGCCCTCAACGGCTACTTCGTGGACCGCTGGGAACTCCAGCCGTACGAGATCCCCCCGAACACGGACCTCCTCAGCGTGGAAGCGAAGATCACCCGGCGGGACCCCGAGACCGGGAAACTCGCGGGCGAGGTCCTCAACCAATGGATCATCGAGCGGGACGCGGACCAGCAGTACTACGTGTGCGGGTGGCTGAACGAGGAGTGACCCCGTCCGGTCGGCTTCTGCCGACGCCCACCGGCCGCGGTACGTGCAGCGGCCGGCGTGGCCTTCCAGCCGTCACGTCCTCAGCATGGAACCGACCTCAACCTCGGCCAGGCCGACAAAGAGCTGCCGTTCGGCTTGCCTGGCGTCGTGTATCCGTACGTGCCCGCTGAGCGCATGCGCGCCCTTGGTCGGTGAAACCGAGCAGCTCGGTTGAGCTGTGCGGTACCTGATCCGCATCGCAGTGAACGGCACACCGTCGCCGGCAGGCGGTCAGTCCTTGCTCGCCGCCTGCCAGCTCATTCCCCAGCCGTAATGGAGGTCCACTGCCTGCTGGTTGAAGATGCCGGGCGGCGGCAGGATGTACTGGGCCTCCCGCCGCACGGTCAGCTCCCCGCCCACGTTCTCGATCAGTGCGATCGCGGCGACGGGCGAAGCAACCGTGCACTCGTCCAGACGCACCTCGATCGACGGCCCGGTGGGCGGATACAGCGTGGCGACCCCTTGTAGGCCCGCGAAGCTGGACGCCCCGGCGTAGATGGACACGAACACCAGGATGCGCCTGATCTCGGATGCGTGATCAAGATTGATCACGAGGTTCTCGCCGTCCTCACTCCCGCCGGTCCGGTCGTCCTGATCCAACCGGATGTACGGCGGCTGCTCGAACGAGCCGAACTGGTTGTTGATGGGGTGGACGATCCCTGTCGTTCCGTTCTGAAGCTCCCACAGACAGGAAAGATCGAGGTCGATGTCCTCCAGCCGGTTGGCGTCCCTCCCCTTGTTCATCCAACCTCGCGGCGGCTTGGCGGCGCTCCACGAAAGATGGACCCGCATGCCCCCTGAAGTGGCGCCTTGTTTGGTCAGCGAAATCGTGGGTGCCGTCTTCGTCAAGGTGATCTTCGACAGTGACGGGGGCTGGGGGCGTGCGGGAGACGGAGCCTGCGGCGCAGGGGGAAGTGGCGCGGGGACGGAGGACGTCGCCGGACGAGTTGCCTGTTGCGGGGGCGGAGTCGTGGCGGGTTCGTCAACGGTGATGCCGAAGTCGGTGGCGAGACCGGCCAGGCCGGAGGCGTATCCCTGTCCCACTGCCCGAAACTTCCATGCGCCGTTGCGTCGGTACAACTCCCCGAGCACGAAAGCGGTTTCCGATGTGGCGCCCGTGGCGTCGAACCGTGCCGTCTCGCGGCCGCTCTGCGCATCCAACACGCGTACGAACAAGCCGGAGACCTGACCGAAGGTGCGGTCGGTGGAAGCTGCGACCACCACGGTCCCGATGTCCTGTTCGACCGTGGCCAGAGCCACGCCGATCGTCTCGATCGTGCCCGTGCCGTCCTGGCGCCGGCCCTCGTGACGAACGGCCCCACTCGGATGGACAGGTTGGTTGTAGAACACGAAGTCGTCGTCGGACCGGACCTTTCCGGCCGGCGTCAGCAACAGGGCCGAGACGTCCACGTCAGGGGTTCCGGGGCCGCCTCGCCAACCAAGCTCCACCCGGACCTCGGTACTCGCCACCGGTACATTGGCACCTTTTTGCAAGGCCACGGAGATTCCTTTCCCTTGCTTCAGCCACTGCCGCTCCTGCAGCGTACGAGGTACCGGCCATCTCAGGGCGGGGTGTCCGACAGAATGCCGAAGGTTGTGGGCGTCGGCTCGAGGCGGTCGACGCTTCGGTCCGGGAGGAGCCCGTCGCGACGATCGAGAAACCGACCGATGACTCCCCGACCGCTGCGATGACGGGTGTGGGCGAGGGCGGCGGGCATCCGGGCCCTCGTCCCGGGTGGTCTCGGTAATCAGTAGGTGGGGCAGAGGTTCGCTTCTACGGCGCGGCGAGGTACGTCGCGCGCTGTGCAGGCGCAGGGCTGGGCGGGATGCCGGTGGCAGCGGCGGCCGAGGCGGGCGCGTTCGGGTCCGCGGACGGCGCGGCCTTCGTGGCGTCCGGCGCCGGACTTGCGGCGGCGGGAGCCTTGGTGTCGCTGGAGCAACCGGTGAGGGCGAGGACCCCGGCGGCGGCGAGGATGGTGACGGCGTGGTGTGTGCGCATCGAGTCGGCGTCGCCGTGGCGGGGGTGCTCCGGGCGGTCCGTGATCATCCTGTGACGCGCGAAAGCCCCGCACGCGGCAGCCGTACGTGCACTCGCCGACAGCCTGAGCCGGGGGAGTCGGACAGCCCGGCGGCGTCGGTGGACCGCGGCGAGCGGCGCGCGCCCCGCCGACCGCCGATTCGGCCTCAACCGGAACAGGCCCTGCGTGTAGTTACGTGGCTGAAGAACTATGCGCTCGGCGAGTGAAGTTGGGCGAACTCGTCAGCGAGCAAGCCCATCATGACGATGTCGAGATGTCGGCCGGCAGAGAACACCTGGTCGCGGAGGCGACCTTCTTCAACGAAACCGAGCTTCCGTTGGAATGCCAATGAGCCCTCATTGTCCGCGAAGACCCGCGCTCCGCACTTGTGAAAGCGCCGCTCGTCGAACATGAAGCGCAGTAGCATCACCACCGCTTCCGACGCGTAGCCCTTGCGTCGATGACCAGCTTCCATCGTGATGCCGTACTCGAACCAGCCCGCACGTGAATCAGCCCGGTGCGAGCCAATGGCACCGACTGTCTTTCCCGTCTCGACCGCCTCGATCGCCAAACCGAAGCAGTCGCCGTCGGACTTGGCGGTGGCCTGTTCCTTCGCCCAGGTGCGGAATCCCTCCGCGGAACGAGGTGGGTTGAGCAGGTCTCCCAAACGTTCCTCGTCCTCGGCGAAACGCATGAACGCGCTCCAGTCGTCAGGCTCGATTCCGCGCAGGCGTACCCGTTGACCAGTCCAGTACGATGTCATCCCCTATTTGATCATGTTTCAGCGTGCGAGGTACAGGCTTTCAGGCAGCTTCGGATGGCCTTTGATCCGGCGTTTTACAGATCCCTGAACTCGACGGGCCGGACGAAATCCGGCGGATCCCGCTGGACCTTTCCACCCGGTGCCACGAAACGCCGGACCCCCCGGCAGCAGGCCGCCGCCAGGCGTGTACGCCGGGCCTCCGGCGTCCGCGACTTGTGCGTACGACCCCGGCCAGGTGATCTCCCCGTTGCCCTGACACAGAGGTCACGGAGTCTCTATCTTCGGTGGTGCCGGGGAGAACGCGGGCAGGGCGGGGGAAGTGGCGAACGGATCGGCGAACGGGTCGGGGGACGCGCTGCAGCCGCGGCATCTGGTGCTGTCGTTCGGCCAGTCCCTCGAGCGCACCGAGGACGGAGACTCGCCGAGGCCCGATCTCGACCCACTCGACCAAGCCCCCGAACACGCCTCGCAGGTCGCGCACGCCTTCTCCGGTCTCGGCTACGCGGCGGCCGAGGTGGTCGCCCCGGGCCGGAACTTCGCGGAGCGGGTCGAGGCAGCGTTGGAAAGCGCGCACGCCGACGTGCTGGTCGTGCATTTCGCCGGGCACGGCGAACTCGCACGTCACGGCAGCGGGCAGCTGTACCTCCTGGACGGTGCGGGCAGCCCCATGCAGCCGCCGGTGAGCCGATGGCTCGAGCTGATCGAGGATGACCAACTCGACCACCGGCCGATGACGCTGTTCATCCTGGACGTCTGCCACGCGGGGCAGCCGGCCGTCCTGTCGTGGCACGGGCAGATGGACCCGGCCGCGCGCCGGGCCTGGGTCCTGGCCGCCACCGGCCCCACGGACCGGGCGTACGACTTCCGGCTCAGCCGGGCGCTGGTGAGCGTACTGGCGAAGTACCGCTCGGGCGAGATCCGCTTCGATCCGTCCGTCCGGTACATCCCTGCGCCCGCCGTCTGGCGGGAGATCGGCCACGCGGTGGACGGCCTGTGGCAGCAGGCCGACGGCCTGGAACAGCAGATCGGCACGAGCCTCGTACCCTCCCACTCGGACCTCTCCCATCTGCCGTTCTTCCCCAACCCCGCCTACCGGGAGGACGAAAACCCCGTCGCCGGTCTGCCTCCGGAGATCGCCCGGCTCACGGACTGGGCGGGGATGGACCCCGGGCACTTCATACGTCGCGCCGGTGGCGCCGAGCCCGTCGGTCGGGGCTGGGAGAAGGGCTACTTCGCGGGCCGCGAGGAGGAGCTCGGCGAACTCACACCCTGGCTCGACGGGACCACGCTCGCCCCCGGCCTGCGCGTCGTCACCGGCAAACCCGGTGCGGGCAAGTCCGCGCTGCTGGGCATCCTCGTCTGTGCCGCCCACCCGTTGCTGCGCGAACACACCGAGCTGCTCTGGCGGGCGCTGGGCGAGCGGGCACCGGGGAAGAACGAGCGGATCGCGGTGGTCCACGCCCGCCGGCTCGCGCGTGAGCAGATCGTGGACTCCCTCGCCCGCCAGTTGCGCCAGATCCGTGGCCCTGCTGATCCACCGGGGGCGTCCGGAGGCAACCCCGTCGAGCCGGGCGCCGAGCCACCGGACCCGATCGGGGAACCCGCCGACTTCCTGCTGAGCTTGCTGCCCGCCGACGGACCTCCGGTCACCGTGATCGTCGACGCCCTCGACGAAGCGATCCTGCCCGAGGAGCTCACCACCACCGTCCTGACCCCTCTCGCCCGGCACGCACAGACGCCGGGAAGCCGGATGCGACTGCTGGTCGGCACCCGCGACGACCCGCGGTTCCGCGCACTGCTCGACCTCGCCCACGCCGACAACGGCTGCACCGACCTCGGCACGACCAGCCCGGCCACGCTCCGCCGCGCGCTCGGTACGTACGTCGGCCGGCTCTTGACCACCGATGGGTCCCCGTACGCCGACGCCGCCCGGCGCCCGGCATGCAACGCCCTCGTGGGGGCCATCGCCGGGCAACTCACCGACCACGACGACCAGGACCCGTACGAACGGCGCGAGGCCTTGCAATGGGGCGAGTTCCTGACCGCCGGGCTCTACGTCCACTACCTCCTGAACACGGAGCAGGCCCGGGACACCGTGGAGGACGCCGCCGACCTGGGCCGCGCCGTCCCCCGCACCCTCCCCGCCTTCCTCGACCTCGACCTGCGACGCCACGGCGCACGTCCGCTCCTGCGCCCGGTACTGACGGCCCTGGCCTTCGCACAGGGCCGGGGGATGCCGGAATCCGTACTCGCCGAGGCCGCGGTGGCCTTCACCGCATCCGGGGACGCCGGCCCGGTCCCGTGGAAGGAACTGCAAGAACTCCTCGACGGCGAGGCGCGCTTCTACCTGCGCCGCGAGGTCGACGACGACGGAACCACGCTCTACCGGCTCTTCCACGAGGGCCTCGCGGACTGGATGCGGGACAACCCGGCCGGAACGCACCCCGCAACGGACGGCGCCGGGCGGACGATGACAGGAGCCTCCCTGCGCGTCGCGCTGTACGAGCGGCTGATGGGATGTGTGGACCGCGATGACGCGGGCCGCCCTCAGTGGGAGCGTGCCCTCCCGTACCTGCTGCGCCACATCGCCCGGCACGCGGTGGACGCGGGCCGGGTCGACGCACTCATCGAGGACGTCGGCTTCCTCGTCCACGCCGACCCTCACGGCCTCGCGGAGGCCATGGCCCATGCCCGCTCCGACCAGGCCCAGCTGAACGCCGCCGTGTACCGGGCTTCCTGGGGCGTCCACCGGAACCTGCCCGCAGGAGCCAGGCGCCGGCTGCTGGCCCTGGACGCGGCCCGTTTCGGCCACCGGAGACTGCGGGCCGAGTTGCCGGGCGACCGGGACTGGCACGTGCGGTGGGCCACGGGGAGCCAGGTCTCACCGTCTCTGGTCCGCGTCCTGCCCGGGCTCGGCGAGCCGGGCCACGGCCTGTTGATGGCGGTGGTGGAGCTGGACGGCCGCCCGCACGTGATCACCGTCGGGTTCATGCAGCCGGCCGGAGTGTGGGACCTCACCACGGGAGCGATGATCCGGACCCTGCCGCTCACCGGCCTCACGCGGTCGATGGCCGTGGCGGAGGTGGACGGCCGGCCGCTTCTGGTCGTCGACGGCCACCACGGCCGGGTACTGGTGTGGGACATCGCCACCGGGGCCTGCATCCGCACACTGACCGGCCACACCGGAGACGTGACGGCAGTGGCGGTCGGGCAGCTGAACGGCAGGCCGCACGCGATCACCGGCGCCGAAGACGGACAGGTGCGGTCCTGGGACCTGGCGACGGGAACGTGCGCCCATGACCTGGCCCACCTGCGGGCGGAGAAGCTGTTCGTGCTGAGCGGCCGGGTGTACGCGGTCGTCGAGCGCGCGGGCGGCTGGGGCCGCCACACGGGTGTCCGGCAGTGGGACCCGGCCACTGACACATGGACCCTCCCGCTGGGACGTTACGACGGGCTGAGGGACGTCGTGGCGGTGGCAGAGGCGAACGGCCGCCCGCACGCCTTCACCTCGCGCCATGACGGTCAGGTGGAGGTCTGGGACCTGACCGCCGGGGAGTGCGTCCGTACCCTGACCGGCCACACCGAGGAGGTCTCGACGGCCGTCGTGGCACAGGTGCACGGCAGGCCGCACGCCTTCACAGGCGGCCGCGACGGCCAGGTGCGCGTCTGGGACCTGGCCACCGGCGAGTGCGTCCACACCCTCACCGGCCACACCGAGAACGTTCCCGTGGTCGAGGTGACGGAGCTGAACGGCCGTCCGCACGTCCTCGGCGCCGGCTGGGACGGTCAGGTGCGGGTCTGGGACCTGGCCAGGGGCGTCCCCCGTCAGGCTCTGGCCGGCCACACCGGCGCGGTGACCGCCGTCGCCGCGGTGGAGCTGGACGGCCGTCCGTACGCCATCACCGGCGGCGGTGACGGGGACAGCTCGGTGCGCTTGTGGGACCTGGACACCGGCGAGTGCGTCCGTACCCTGACCGGCCTCCTCCGTGAGGTGTACACGATCACGGTCGCGGAACTCGACGGTCGCCCGCTCGTGGTCGTCGGCACGGCACAGGACGAGGTCAAGGTGTGGGACCCGGCCACCGGCGACGTCGTGAGCACCATCCGCACCGGTCGGCGCTTCCAGGTGCCGGCGGCGCTGGCCGTACTGGACGGTGACCCGCACGTGATCACCACGACCATAGACATGGAGGGAGATGGGGTGGTCGAGGCCTGGGACCTGGCCACCGGTACCCGAAGGGGCCCGGCCGCCAACGGGCAGTACCAGGTCTACAGGACCCACGCGATGGAGGTCGCCTCGCTGGAAGGACGTCCGCACGCGATCGACTGCGGCGCCTTCTACGACGTGTGGATCTGGGACCTCGCCCCCGAAAGACTCGAGCACACCCGCGTTCTCGCCGGTCACACCGGCGCGGTGTACACCGTCGCGGTCACGGAGCCGGAAGGCCGCCCGTACGCGGTCACGGGAAGCGAGGACGGGACCGCACGGCTGTGGGACCTGAACACCGGTACCTGCGTGCACACCCTGGCCGGCCACACCGGCGGAGTACGGGCGGTTGCCGTCGCGGAGCTGGACGGCCGCTCGTACGCGGTCACGGGAAGCGAGGACGGGACCGCGCGGTTGTGGGACCTGGACAGCGGTACCTGCCTCGCCACATTCCACCTCCCCGGCACCTGTAGCGCCGCGGCCGTCACCCGTGACGGCACGGTCGTCCTCGGCGTCGTCAACGAGGTCGTCGTCCTCGACATCACCACACCCCTGAAAGGCAGGACCCGTTGACCAGCCCCCTCGCCCCGGCCCCGGCCCTGCGGATCGTCGCCGTCCACGGCATCGGGAACAGCTTCGGATCCGGAGTCCGAGCACCCCGCTCGGAGGAGCTCCGCGCACTGAAGGCCGACCTCTGGACCCGGCACCTGGCCGGCGGTCTCGGCGTCGCGCCCGACCGGATCGACCTCGACTTCGCCTACTACGCCGACAAACTGGCCGGCGAACACGTCGCCCAGGGGGCGGGGGACGACGACCTCCTGGATGATCCGGCGTCCGAGATCCTGCAAGGGCTGGCCCGCGCGCTGGGAGTACCCGACGAGGCGGCACAGGGACACGCGACGATGCCGCTGCGGGCCCTCTCGTCCTGGGTGGCCCGCAGGTTCGACCTCGCGGAGGGGCCGCTGCGGGTGTTTCTGCGCATGTGGTGCGGTGAGGTCGCCGCCTACCTGAGGGCACCGGACGCCCGCGAGCGGCTGGCGGCCCGCGAGGAAGTGGCGGAACGGATCGCCCGCCACCGGCCCCGGATCGTGATCGCCCACTCCCTGGGCTCGGTCGTCGCCTACGAGGCCCTGCACGCCCACCCGGAACTGCAGCCCGAACTGTTCCTCACCCTGGGCTCGCCCCTTGCGCTCCCGCGAGCGGTCTTCGACCGGCTCACCCCCGCACCCCGCCCGGACGGCTCCGCCGCGAGAGGAGCCGGCATGCCCGGCGGCACGCGCTGGGTCAACATCGCCGACCCCGGCGACCCGGTCGCCGTCCCTCCCCACCTCGCCGGCTTCTTCGACGGCATCAGCCTCGACCACACCACCACCGTCGGCGGCCTGTTCCGCTTCCACCACGCGACGAGCTACCTCCAGTCCGCGACGACGGCCGCCACCGTCGCTCCGTACCTCGGCATCTGAGTCGGCCGGCAGGCCGCTGGTTCGGGCATGCGGAGGTGCCCGGAGCCGTGGCGGCTCCGGGCACCTGTTTCAGACCATGGCCGCCCGATCGGTCGGGTGGCCGGTCGGTCAGAAGGTGAGCTTGAAGTCGGTGATCGTGCCGACGTCGGCGGCGCCCTTGTCCTGGACCTTCAGCTTCCAGGTGCCGTTGGCCGCCACGGCCGAGGCGTTCACCGTGTAGGTCTTGTCCAGGTTCGCCGTGGAGTCCGAGGAGGAGTTCTGCAGGCGGTACGAGGTCCCGTTGGGGGCCACGAGGTCGATCTGGAGGTCACCGATGTAGGTGTGGGTGATCTTCACACCGACCTTGAGGGTGCTCGGCGCGTTGCCGGTGATGCCGGTGACGGCGACCGACGAGGTGACCGCCGGGCCGGGGGAGTCCGGGATGGCCACGCGGGTCGTGCTCTCGAAGACCTTGCCCGGGGTCGGGTTTCCGCCGCCCGAACGGGCGCCGACGTTGACGGCGGCCCAGGCGTCGGTGACGCCGTTGACCTCGGCGCTGCCGGCCCCGTACAGCTCGGTCGCCGCCGCGATCGTGCCGGCGCGGGCACCGGCGTAGTCCGTGGTGGAGTTGAACTTGGTGGTGAGCGCCTTGTACCAGATGAGCTGTGCCTTGTCCCGGCCGATGCCGGTGACGGGCAGGCCGTCTGACGTGGGCGAGTTGTAGCTCACGCCGCCCACGACCTTCGCGCCGGATCCCTCGGAGGCCAGGTAGAACCAGTGGTTGGCCGGGCCCGAGGAGTAGTGGACGTCGAGGTTGCCGACGCCGGAGTACCAGGCGTCGGCGGAGCCGCCGTCCTTGCTCGGCTTGTCCATGTAGCGCAGCGGGGTGCCGTTGCCGTTGATGTCGATCTTCTCGCCGATGAGGTAGTCGCCCGGGTCGCTCGCGTTGTTGGCGTAGAACTCGACGGACGTGCCCATGATGTCGGAGGTGGCCTCGTTCAGGCCGCCCGACTCGCTGCTGTACTCCAGGCCCGCGGTGGCCGCGGTGACGCCGTGCGACATCTCGTGGCCGGCGACGTCCAGCGAGGTCAGCGGGTCGTTGTTGTTCGTCCCGTCGCCGTACGTCATGCAGAAGCAGCCGTCGTCCCAGAACGCGTTGACGTAGGCGTTGCCGTAGTGGACGCGGGAGTAGGCGGCGACGCCGTCGCCGCGGATCCCGGAGCGGCCGAAGACGTTCTTGTAGAAGTCCCAGGTGACCCCGGCGCCGTAGGCGGCGTCGGCGCCCGCGGTGGCGGCGTTGGAGTTGGCGCCGTTGCCCCAGGTGTCGGTCGACTGGGTGAAGAGCGAGCCCGTGCCGGACGTACCGTGGTTGAGGTTGTACGTCTTGTGGCCGCCGCGGGCCGCGTCGTTCAGCGTGAAGCTCGAACCGGACGACGAGGTGCCGAGGGTGACCTGGCCGCTGTAGTGGGTGTTGCCGACACCGGTCTCGATGCCCTGCCACTGGTGGAGCTTCGCGCCCGTCTTGGCGTCGGTGATGACGTGGAGCTGGTTGGGGGTGCCGTCGTCCTGGAGGCCGCCGACGACGGTCTCGTAGGCCAGGGTGGGCACGCCGTTCGCCATCCACACGATCTTGCGGGGGGCGGCGTCGGCCTTGTCGGCCTTGGAGCCGACCGCCTTCGCGGCGTCGAGGGCCTTGGCGGAGGCGGCCGCCGGGGCGTCGGCCGGGGCGGAGGTGGACACGCCCTGGAGCTGGGCCTCGGACGCCTTGCTGACGCTCTGGGTGCGGTCGGCCGCGGTGCGGTTGACGACAAGGTCGCCGCCGAGGACGGGGAGTCCCTCGTACGTGCGCTCGTACCGGGTGTGGGTGGTACCGTCCTGGTCCTTGACCACGTCGTGGACGAGGAGCTTCTCCTGCGGGCCGAGGCCGAGTTCCTTGGCCGTGGCGGCCGTGGTGCTCTGCGCCTTGGCTATGAGCTCGGCGCGCTGGGAGGGGGAGAGCTGCGCGGGGAGCGCGCCCGGGTTGCGGACCTGGCCCTTGGGGGCGGCCGCGTTCGTGGACGGGTCGGGCTGCGCGTTGGCGGTGCCGGCCTGGACGCCGACGGTGAGGAGGGCGGCTGCGGCGAACAGGGCGCCCATGGCGGTGGTGTTCCGCCGGTGCGTGGACTTCACGCGGACTCCTTCGATGCGTGGGGGGTGGAACCGGCGGCCGGGATGAGGCCGGCCGGGCGGAGCTGTCGATCTCGTCCTGTTGGGGATGTGGAGAGGTTGCCGGCGATCCTCATGATCGCCATGGACACGTCAGGTATTGGCCGAAACCCGTCCGGATTTCGCCCTACAGCGTCCGCTGAACGGACGCTCGGGTCCTGTATGGATGGGCCTATTCGCCGCTAACTCGCCTTATTTCGGGCGGTGCTTGATGCGGGTCAAGACAGTGAATGGCGTATTTCGCGATCAGGTAAAGCGTTCGGCATCAAGCGTCAAACAATCTTGTTCTGAACATGACTTGACAGGTCTGGTCGCGGAGAAGTCGCTCCGAGCGGCGCCACCTCCCAAGGGAGTCCGCAATGCATCCAGCCCGTCGAACGTGGCCGCGCGCCGCGGCCGTCACCGCCGGGGCAGCCGGCCTCGCACTCACCGCGGCCGCTCCGGTGGCCGGGACCCTGACCGCCTCCGCGCACGACCCCGCGTTCCCGCGCACCGTGGCCCGTCCCGCCGTCGCCGGCCACCAACTGGTCCGTGCCGTGGGAAGTCCGCTCTCCGTCGAGGAGTGCCGGACCAAGTGGAAGATCGCGTGCTACACCCCGCCGCAGTACCGAGAGGCGTACGACCTCGACCCGCTCTACGAGGCGGGCATCACCGGCAAGGGCCGCACGATCGTGATCGTGGACTCCTTCGGCTCGCCGACCGTCCAGCACGACCTGGACGTCTACAGCAGGCAGTTCGGGATACCCGGCACCAAGGTGCAGGTGGTCAAGTGGGGCAACGTCCCGAAGTGGGACCCGAAGAAGGCCGACATGCTGGGCTGGGCCGGCGAGACGACCCTCGACGTGGAGATGGCCCACGCGGTGGCACCGGACGCGAAGATCGTCCTGGTGGGGACGGCGGTCGGGGAGACCGAGGGCACCATCGGGCTCCCGGAGATGATGGACGCCGAGAAGGCCCTGATCGACCGCGGCATCGGCGACGTGATCACCCAGAGCTTCGGCGCGACCGAGAACACCTTCCCCGGCTTCGACAGGGGTGACTTCTCCGCCATCGGCAAACTGCGCTACGCCTTCGAGGCCGCCGCCCGCAACCACGTCACCGTGCTCGCCTCCTCAGGCGACGGCGGCGCGTGGCTCTACTCCAGCTACGACCCGGCGGCCACGGGCTGG
This sequence comes from Streptomyces sp. NPDC001717, assembly GCF_042892775.1. NCBI lineage: Bacteria > Bacillati > Actinomycetota > Actinomycetes > Kitasatosporales > Streptomycetaceae > Streptomyces > Streptomyces sp. NPDC001717. Next base: position 67,293 of record NZ_JBIAUK010000027.1, read on the forward strand.
GACGTCTCCGGCGGCACCAGCGAGGCCGGCCCGCTGTTCGCCGGCATCGTGGCCCTGGCCGACCAGGCCGCGGGCAAGCGCCTGGGCGACATCCACGAGGCGCTGTACCGCCTGTACGGGCGCTCCGCGTACGACCGTTCCACCGGCATCGTCGACGTCAACGACGGTACGAACAACGGCTACCAGGGCGTCACCGGCTACACCGCGGTGAACGGCTACGACATGGCCACCGGCGTCGGCACCCTTGACGCGGCCCGCTTCGTCCCGGCCCTCGCCCGCGAAGGACGCCGCGGCTGACACCCCGTCCGGGTCGGTCAGACGAGCGCCGGTGCGGGAGCCGGCAGGTACGGGGCGATGTTGCGCCAGGCTCGCTCGACGTATGCCTCCTTCTCGCCGACCGGGGCGACGTAGTGCAGCGCGCCTTCGGCGGCTTCCTTCCCCTTGAGGCGCGCGATGATCCAGGCGGCGAGGTAGGGCGAGGCCAGGCAGCCGCCCGCGGTGGCGATGTTGTCCTTGGCGTAGAAGGGCTGGTTGAGGACCTCGATGCCGGCGGCGACGACCCATGGCTTGGTGGTGAGGTCGGTGCAGGCGGGGATGCCGCCCAGCAGGCCGAGTCTGGCCAGCACGAGCGCGCCGGAGCACTGCGCCGCGATGAGCTGGCGCGAGGGGTCCAAGCCCCGCAGGACGTTCATGATCGCCGGGTCTTCGGTGACCTCGCGGGTGGCGATGCCGCTGCCGACGATGACGGCGTCGGCGGCGCAGGCCTCCTCGAGAGTGGACATCTGCTCGATGACCACCCCGTTCATCGACGTCACCTTGGGGCCGGGGGTCGCGATGGTGACGCGCCAGTCGTCGGACTTGAGGCGGCCCAGTACACCGAGCGCGATCAGGGAGTCGAGCTCGTTGTAGCCCTCGAAGGTGAGGATGGAGATGTGCGGCACGACGGGTGTCCCTTCCGGATGGGTGAGATGCGACCGTAAGGACCCGCGAGCAGGACAGTCAAAGAATTGTCATGGATACAATCCGGCGCATGGCTGCCCCGCGATACAAAAAGCTGGTCGACGCGCTCGCATCGGAGATCCGGACCGGGCGCCTCGCCCCCGGGACACGGCTGCCCACCCACCGCGCTCTCGCCGCCCGCGAGGGCATCGCCCTGGTGACCGCGACCCGGGTCTACGCCGAGTTGGAAGCGGTGGGCCTGGTGAGCCGAGAACAGGGCCGCGGCACGTTCGTGCGTGACATCGCGGTCCCCGCCGGTCATGGCATCGATCAGCAAGCCGTCGGCGCAGACGCGGTCGACCTCAGCTTCAACTACCCGTCGCTGCCCGGCCAGACCGATCTCCTACGGCAGGCCCTGCGGGAGGTGGCCACCTCCGGTGATCTCGACTCGCTGCTGCGCTACCAACCGCACCGAGGGCGTCCACAGGACAGAGCCTCCATCGCACGACACCTCGGATGCCGGGGGATCACCGCCGACGCGGATCGGATCCTCATCGCCAACGGTGCCCAACACGGCCTGGCCATCACCGTCATGGCCATGCTGAGCGCCGGCAACGTCGTCGCGGTCGACGCACTCACCTACCCGGGTTTCAAGGTGCTCGCGCACGCCTTCCAGCTCGACCTGGAGCCCATCCCCATCGCCACCGACGGACCGGATCTCGATGCCCTGGAAAGACTGTGCGCGACCCGCCCGGTGCGCGCGATCTACACCATGCCCACCCTGCACAACCCCCTGGGCTGGGTCATGCCGGCAGCCGACCGTACCCGCCTGATCAGGATCGCTCGACAGTACGGTCCGCTCGTCATCGAGGACGCCTCGTACGCCTACCTGGTCGAGAACCCTCCACCGCCTCTGGTCGCGACCGCGCCGGACATCACCGTCTACGTCTCGGGTCTGTCCAAGAGCATCGCCACCGGCCTGCGGGTCGGCTTCGTCCTGGCCCCGCCACCTGCGGTGCCCTCCCTCGAGCGCGCCATCCGGGCGACCACGTGGAACACCCCCGCCCTCACCACCGCCATCGCCTGCCGCTGGCTCGACGACGGCACGGTGCGGCACCTCGAGGCGCAGAAACGAGACGACGCCACCACGCGCCAGGCACTCGCCAGGCAGGAACTGGCGGGCCTCCGGCTCATCGGCCACCCCTCGTCCTACTTCACCTGGCTGTCACTGCCCGAGGAGGCGCGCGCCGACCGCCTGACCGCCACCCTCGCACGCCGACGGATCTCGGTCAGCACGGCGGAGCCGTTCACCACCTCGACGCACACACCACAGGCGATCCGCCTCGCCCTGGGCTCGACCGACCTGGACAGCCTGAGGTCGACGCTGCGCACCGTGCGACAGGTCGCCGTCGAGGACGCCTACGCCTGAACCCGGTCTCCTGCCCTCACGCCGGCAAAAGACTTCACAGTGCGTGCGCCCGGCTGCCCCGGGCTCGCTTCCCTCGGTGACCGACGGCTGGCACCCGTGCGGCCGCAGCGTTTCACTGGGAGGTGACGGTAAGGGCGAACCCGGCACACCGCGGGAGGTCCCGTGAACACGCATGCGCCGCCGAGCTTCGACCCCACCCGGGTTCCCCACCTGATGGGCCCGTTCGCGCCGGTGAGCGAAGAGGTCGATGTCGCGGTCCTCGAGGTGACCGGCGAGATCCCGCCGGCGCTGGACGGGCTGTACCTGCGCAACGGCCCCAATCCCCGTTTCACGCCGATCGGCTCGTACCTGTACCCCATCGACGGCGACGGCATGCTGCACGGGGTCTGGCTCTCCGAGGGCCGCGCCCGCTACCGCAACCGCTTCGTACGCACCCCCGCACTGCGTGCCGAGGAACGGGCCGGCCGGGCCCTGTGGGGCGGCCTGGAGTCGATGATCATGCCGGACGCCGGTCAGGTCGGGCCCGAACTCGCGGGCACCTTCAGGGACATGCCGGACATCAACGTCGTACGGCACGGCCGGCGGCTGCTGGCGCTCGCCGAGTCGGCGTGCCCCTACCGAATCGGTACCGGTCTGGAGACGCTCGGCCGCGAGGACTTCGACGGCGCGCTGCCGATGGGCATCACCGCCCACCCCAAGATCGATCCGCTCACCGGCGAGATGGTCGTCTTCTGCTACGGCCTGGAGGCGCCGTACCTGACCTGGTCGGTCATCGGCCGCGATGGCGTGGTCACGCGGGGGCCCACACCGGTCGACGGCGTGGACGAGCCGATGATGATCCACGACATGGCCTTGACCGAGAGCTGTGTCGTCATCGTCCTCGCGCCTGCCTTCTTCGACTTCGCCCAGGCCATGTCAGGCGGCTCCTTCCTCGCCTGGCGGCCCGAGCGCGGGACCCGCGTGGTGCTCGTCCCGCGCGACGGCGGACCCCCGCGCTGGGCCGCCGACGAAGCGTTCTGGGTCTGGCACACGGTGAACGCGTACGACGACGGGCCCGGCCCGGATGCCCCGGTGGTCCTGGACTACGTGCAGTGGAGCCGGCTGACCGTCGGACAACCGGAGCCCGGAGCCGCCCCCGCGAGCGGCGGACTCGTACGGGCACGCATCGATCCGGTGGCGGGCACCATGACCCGCACCCCTCTGGACGACGCCCGCGTGGAGTTCCCCCGCATCGACGACCGACGCATCGGCCGCCGCCACCGCCACACCGCGCTGGCCACCGAGACCGGCCGCTCGGACCTGCTGCCCGGCGAGTACGACGCCGTGCGCTTCCACGACACCGAAACCGGTGCCTCCCCCGTCTGGGATGCCGGGGACCTGTCCGTCGGGGAACCCGTCTTCGCGCCGGTGCCGGGGAAGGACTCCGAGGAGCACGGCTACTGGCTGACCTTCGCCACCGACCGCACCGACGGGTCCGCGTGGTTCCTGGTCGTCCCGGCCCAGGACCCCGCCTCCGGCCCCGTCGCCCGCGCCCGCGTCCCGGTCCGGGTACCGCTCGGCCTGCACGGCTGCTGGCTGCCGACCGGCGGCGGCTGAAGCGGCCGTTCGGTCCGGTAGCCCTCGGGAGAGACCGCGCCGATGGGGCCGCCGCGTCCGAGGGTGGGGACGAGGCGGTGTCCGTCGGCGCCGCCGACGCCGTCGACCAGTACGTCTGCCCCCCGTACCGCCTCCTCGGCGGCGGTACGGGTGTGGTTCCTCCGGGGGAAGGTCCGGCCTCGGCGTAGGCCTGTACAACAAGGAGATCGCCGACCGGCTGCATGTCGGGGTCACCACCGTGAAGACCCACGTGGCCGGCCTGATGGCGAAGACGGGCCGGGACAACCGCATCCGTCTGGCCGTTCTCGCCGTCCTCACCGGCATCACGCCGAACTGACCCGCCCCCGCTCCGAGGCGGGCGCAGCCGGCTCGGTCTTTCGTCAGGGAGCGTTACGTCAAGGCCGATCGGGCCCGCGATAGGGAAGCGTCTGGCTGTAGACGACGCTCGTGGTCGTGCTGCCGAAGCCGGCCAGCTCGTCCATGAGTGCCTCCAGGTGCTCCATGGAGGTCGCGGCCACCTTCAGGGTGTAACAGTCGTCGCCGGTGGTGCGCAGGCACTCCAGGATTTCCCGTCGATCGGCGAGCAGCCTGCGCAACGGCTGGTGGCGGTTGCCCGGGTACTTCAACCGGACGACGGCCAGCACGGGGTAGCCGACCTTGGCCAGGTCGACCACGGCGCGGTAGCCGGTGATGACGCCCGTCGCCTCCAGCTGACGCACCCGTTCGGTGGTGGCCGAGGAGCCGAGACTCACGCGCCGCCCCAACTCGCTGAGGGAGATGCGCGCGTCCCGTTGCAGCTCATCGATGATCGCCCAGTCGATGTCATCAAGGTTCCCGGCCATATCGCGACTCTACCGGGAAAGTCATGGATGAATGGCCGGTTGACCGGGAGAAGGGTCTGTCACTTTCCTTGATCGCCAAGATAGCCTCCACGCATGCAACTTGGCGTGAACGTACCGAACTTCGGGCCCGGAACCGATCCTGGCGTGCTGAGAGAGTGGGCACGGGTCGTGGAGGGGCTCGGCTTCGATCTCCTCATGGTGTCGGATCACGTGGCCATCACCCCGGACGTGGCCGCGCGCTATCCGGCGCCGTTCTACGAGCCGTTCACCACCCTGTCCTGGCTTGCCGGCATCACCACGAGGGTGCGGCTGGGCACGACGGTGCTCGTGCTGCCCTACCGGCATCCGCAGTTGGTGGCGCGCATGGCCACAAACCTGAACCAACTCAGCGGCGGCAGGCTCGTTCTCGGAGCGGGAGTCGGCTGGGCACGCCAGGAATTCGACGCACTCGGCGTGCCGTTCACCGCTCGCGGCAGGCTCACCGACACGAACCTTGTCGCCCTGCGCAAGGCCTGGGAGGAAGAGGAGCAGGGACACACCGCCCCGATTCCCCTCTGGATCGGCGGCAACAGCGAGGCGGGAATCCGGCGCGCCATCAGGTTCGGTGACGCCTGGCATCCGCTACGGGGCACCCTGCCCTGGATGCGCTCGGTCGTGACGGCCCACGCGCTGCCGGCGTTCGCACCCCGCATCGCCCTGAGGCTGACCAGCGAACCGGTCGGCGACCCCGAGCGACTCGCGGGCGTGGGCACCCTGAAGCAGATCCTCGGTGATCTCGACGAGCTTCGCCGCCTCGGGGCCGACACCGTCGTGCTCGACCCGTACCACGGAGATCCCGAGGAAACCCGCCGACCCCAGGAGGCCTGGCGGACACTCACTTCCGTGGCCACCCATTGGAGGGCATCCTCATGATCACCACTGCCGACGAGGCACTCCTGCGGAGGGCCGTCGCCATCGCGGCCCGTGCCACCACCCTGGGCGACGCCCCCTACGGTTCCCTGCTGGCGGGCCCGGACGGCACGATCATCGCCGAAGCTCACAACACCGTACGACGGGACCAGGACATCACCGCCCACCCCGAACTGAAACTCGCGCGCTGGGCGGCCCGCGAACTCGACCAGGCCACGGCCGCACGCACCACTCTGTACACCAGCTGCCAGCCCTGCGGCATGTGCGCCGGCGGCATCGTCCGCTCCGGACTCGGACGTGTCGTCTACGCGCTCTCCACCGAACAACTCGTGCAACTCAACCCGGAGTCGGGCGCGTGGCCGACGGTGCCACAGGACGGCCCTGCCCTGTTCGACGAGGCACGCACCCCCATCGACGACTACTACCGGCCCCAACCCTGAAGACCGCCCATCGGCCCCGACCCGCCTCGCTGCGGGGCAGCGGCCGTCCCCCGGCCCGGAGGCGGGGGCGCAGTCGCCGTCCGGGCACCCCTGACGGGCAGGTGGGTCCGGGGAACAACGGGCAGAAATGGTCCGCCGCCTCCCCCGGGTGGGGGAGGCGGATGCGTCCTGCGGGGGGACGTGGCCGAGCCGTTCGGGCCAGATGCTGGGATTCCTGCTGATGAGGGGGAGTTCGGGTGGATCGCTGGGATCAGGTCGGGCGGAGCGCGGCGTACGGGGCTGCTCTGGCCCTGTCGCCGTACTTGCTGATCAAAGTCGCGTGGGTGGTCGGCTCTCTCGTGGGGGTGCTGCCGATCGGCAATGGGTTCGGACTGGCGGAGTGGGTGGTGCTCAACACCGTCACGGTCGGTATGGCGGTGATCGGGATCGCCCTGGCACTCGCGCTGGTGCGGCCGCGCCGGCTCCCGCTGACCTTCGGGTGGGTCGGATCGGGCTCGCTGTTCGCATGGAGCGCCTGGAAGCTGCCCCTCACCCTGTACGTGGCGATGTCGGATCCGGCCGATGCCACGCCACCGGAGGACATCACCGTCGCGGTGGTGCTGCACCTCTCCGCCGTGGTGGCGGGCGCGGCGATGATGCGGACACTGGTCCGCACGAGTATCCGCGACGCCGAGTCCCAAGCCCTGCGCGAGGTCGCCAGTCGTCTCGATGGCTGACTGCCCCGGACAGGCCGAATATGCCTCCCACCCGCAGGCCACGGGTTGTTGCCGGGCAGGGCAGCCTGAGTAGGCCGAGGGGACGGGTGCGGGGCGCGTAGGAGACCTCGCACAGGCCGGCCGCGATGCCGCGGTTCCCGGCCCGACGGAGGGTGTCGATGGTGAGGTTGCGTAGCGTGGCCATGTTCTCCGGGCCGCGCCCCGTTGAGATCTTGGAGGCGTCCCTCCTTGCGTGCCTGACGGCCTTCGGCCGGCCTGCGCGAGGTCTCCTACACGAGGTCCGTCTCGCAGGCCCTTCTCCGGGATACCGGGACCGGTATCCCGGAGAAGGGTGAGGGGGCGGGCGGTTGGACGGGCGGTCAGGCGGTCTTGGTGAACGTGTGGAGATGTTCGCGGAGGAAGGTGTGCAGGGTCCTGGCGGGGCGGCCGAGGATGGTCTCGATGGTGTCGTTGGGAGATTCCGGGCGTGCGACGGCCAGTTGCTGGATCTCCACCACGTGGTCGGCGAGCCAGGGCGGCATGTGTGCGGTGGTCAGGAGGTGGCTGCGGAACTCGCTCGGTGGCAGGTCGATGTAGCGCACGGGGTGGCGGGTCAGCTCGCCGAGTAGGCGGGCGAGCTCGGGGTGGCTGAAGGCCTGCGGGCCGGTCAGGGTGTAGGTGGCGCCGGCGAGGCCGGGGCGCAGGAGGGTCTCGGCGGCGACGTCGGCGATGTCTCGGACGTCGATGTAGTTGCAGGGCGCCTCGCGCATGGCCCCGATGAGTACGCCCTCGGCGATCGCCGGCGCGTTCAGGAGCAGCTTGTGCATGAATGCGTAGGGCCGGAGCAGCGTGGCCGTCATTTCGGTTGTCGCCAGGTGTTCCTCGACCCGCCAGTGGCTGCGCGAGATGGCCACCGGCGAGGCGGGCTCGGCTGCCGGCGCGGAGAGTTTGACCACGTGCCGTACCCCGCTGTGGGCTGCGGCGTCTATCACGTTGGTCTCCAGCTCGGCTTGACGCGGGCTGTTGGCCATGGCGAGGAAGAGTTGCGTGGATCCCTCGAACGCGTCGCGGAGCGTCGGAGGGTCTGCGGCGTCCGCACCGACGATCTCGACCGGCGTGTTCGTGCCGAGGGCGGCGCGCAGATCTTCGGGCGTACGGCTGACGGCGCGGCAGGGGACTTCGCGTTCGATGAGCCGCCGGAGCAGGGCGCCGCCGGTGGCGCCGGTGGCGCCGATGAGGGTGATCACAGTGTCCCTTTCGTGGGTGGGGGAGGGGTGGGTCAGGCCTGGTGCCGGGATGTCGTGCCGTGCCACCGCCAGGTGACGATGGCGGCGGCCAGGCCGGCCGACAGCGGCAGGTCGATCCGCAGCCGCTCCAGCCATCCGGCATCGGGCACCGGCGTGTGCGACGGCAGCCAGTCGGATCCGAACCATCCGGCCAGGCCGGCGATTCCGGCCGCCGTAATGACAAGTCCGAGGGTGAGCACCGGTCGTGGCGCCGAGGTCGTCCAGCATCGGGGTCGGCCACGGCGGTGCAGCCACGCGCCGACGATGCAGGCCACCAAGGCCGATGTGGCCCCGATGGAGGTGAAGGCGGCCCTGGTGAGGTCGGGCCGGCCGCTGAGGAATCCGCCGAGCCCGGCGGTGAGCGCGGGGGCCAGGTAGGCGGTCGCGACTTCCTTCCACAGGGTGAACGGTCGCGTGGCGAAACCGCGCTGGGCGGTTCTGGGAGGGGGACTCATGTGACTCCTCGAAGGTGATTAGCTGGCTAAGTAGTTGATTAGGCGGCTAACTATTCGGGCGCGGGAAAGGGTGCCGCGCGGTCGAGGCAGCCCCGCGCGGACGTGATGTCGCGGCTATTCGGCAGTCAGTGCGCCGATGCGGTGAGTGATCCGCTCCAAGAGGTCGAGGAACAGCCCGCGTTCGTCGGCGGCCAGCCCGCCGACCAGCGCCTCAAGCCGTGCGAAGTGGTCCGGGGCCATGTCGCGCAACCGCCGGCTGCCGCGCGCCGTGAGTACGACCACCGCGCCCCGCCCGTCCTCCGTTGAGGCGCGGCGAGCCACCAGGCCCTCTCGCTCCAGGCCGACGACCAGGCCGGTCACCGTGGCGCGCGAGACGCCAAGACTCTTGGCGAGCTGCGACGGCGACTTCTCGCCGTCGCTGTCCTCGAGGTCCACCAGGAGGCGGTAGCGCCCGGTCGACAGCCCGGAACGCGCGAAGTGCACTTCGGACGCCCGGTCCAGGCGTGCCCCGGCAGCCATCAGGCGCACCGCGACGAGCACCGCCTGCGGGTCGGCCTCAAGCCCGTACCGCGCGATCTGCTTCCGTGCCTGTTCGAGCGTGGGTGCAGCGCCGGGGTTCGCATCCTCGTCACTCATGAGAAGTAATATGGTGGCTAACCATCTGCCGGTCAAGTCGCCGAGAGCCTCGCAGTCGCAGACGGCGGACGGCTCCGCCCCCGACTGCGGCCCGCCGCGCCCGGGGCCCTCACCGCAGACAGGGTCCGCCTCGGGTGAGGATGCTAAGCGGGTCCCGGGGGCAGGTGGACGGTCATGATCAGGTGACAGGTCTCGGCGCCTGAACCGCGGTAGGTGTGGCCGGCGTCGGCGTCGAAGGCGGCGGTCTGTCCGGCGGCGACGGGGTACTCGGCGCCGTCGACGACGAGCACCATCTCGCCCCTGGTGACGCTGACGGTCTCGGTCACGCCGGCCTGGTGGGGGTGGCTGGGGTACTCCTCGCCGGGTTCCAGTGACCAGCGCCAGACCTCGGTGGCCGCCGGGCCGCCGGTGGTCAGCATGAGTCGGGCCTCGCTGCCGCGCTCGCCCTTCCACAGGGGCACGACGGTGTCGGCGCTCACCACCCGCACGCGCTGTTCGGGGCTGCCTTCCATCAGCGCGGAGACGGAGACTCCGAGGGTGTCGGCGAGGCGGACCAGAGTGGCGAAGTTGGGGTTGCCCTGGGCCTTCTCCAGGGCGACGAGGGCGCCCTTGCTGACCTTGGCGCGGCGGCCGAGTTCGTCCAGGGACAGCCCGGCGCGGGTTCGGGCCGCGCGGACGTTGTGCGCGAGCGTCCGCAGTGCCGCCTCGGTCTCGACCATCGGTTTCGTCCCTCCAGCAGCAGGTCGGTGTGATGCACCACGCGGTCGTTCGGTTGACGGCCGACGGTCGGTGCGTTGTACGGTGTAGTCGTTCCATTGATAGTAAGGGTGTACGTACCGTGATCGCTCTCCTGCTGGCCCTGGGCAGCTCCCTGGCTTACGGGTGCGCCGACTTCCTCGGCGGCCTCGGCGCCCGCAAAGCCCACGTCCTGCGGACCGTGATGATCGCCGCCCCGGCCTCGCTCACCATCGAACTGCTGCTGTGGCCCTTCCTCGGCGCCTCCTTCGCCCCGGCCACCCTCGCCTGGGGCGCCGCCTCCGGCGTCGCGTCGGCCGCCGCGTTCGCCCTGCTCTACCGCACGCTGGCGATCGGCCCGATGAACGTGCTGTCCCCGATCACCGCGCTCATCTCGGCGATGCTGCCGGTCGGCGTCGGGCTGGTGCAGGGCGAGCACCTCGGCCCGGCCGGGCTGATCGGCCTGCCGCTCGCACTGGCGGCGGTGGTCATGGTCAGCGCCGGGCACGGCGCGAAGTCGGCACGCCCCTCGCGTACCGCGCTGCTGTCGGCCTTCGGCGCCGGTGCCGCCATCGCCCTGCAGCTGGTCTTCCTGCACCAGGCGCCCTCCGACAGCGGCGTCGGCCCGCTGATCGTCGGCCGTGCCGTCTCCTCCGCCGTCACCCTGGCCGCCGCCGGTGTGATGTTCCGGCGCCTGGGCCCGGAGAAACCCGCGTACGCGGTCTCGGCGGCGGCCGGTGCGCTGGACTCGGTGGCCAACCTGCTGTTCCTGCTCGCCGCCCGCAGCGGCGACCTGGCCGTCGTCGCCGTGATCACCGCCCTGTACCCGGCCGGGACGGTCCTGCTCGCCCGCAGCGTCCTGGCCGAGCGCATCCACCGCGGGCAGCTGATCGGCCTGGGCACCGCCGCCGTCGCCGTCAGCCTCCTCGCACTCACCTGAACCACCCCGTACGGCGCGGACGGCCACGACTGGTACGACCACCACGAGCCCGTCGAACAGAGCACCGACACCGCCCGCCGGCTCACCGAACGAGGCACCGCGCCGGACGTGCCCACCATTGCCCATTACCCGCGCCGTCTGGACCGCCTGGACCGCGTCGCTAACCGGAACTCCCGACCGCCCTCACCCCAACCCACTCCCGGAACGGAACCGCTCTCACGATGACCACCCTGCGCATCAGCCCCGCCGTCGCCGACGCCTTCCCCGACACCCTGATCGCCGTCGTCACCGCCACCGGCCTGCACGGCCGTCGGCCCTGGCCCCGCACGGCCGCCGCTGTGGAGATCCTGGAACAGGACCTCGCCTCCGGCGCCTGGACCCCCGCCGACGAGACCGACCCGCGCATCGACGCGTGGCACACCGCCTACCGCTCCTTCGGCACCAACCCCCGCCGCATACGGCCCAGCGTCGACGCCCTCGGCCGCCGCCTGGCGAAGAAGGGAACGCTGCCCCGGATCAACCCGGCCGTCGACTCCTACAACGCCGTCTCCGTCCGCCACGGCCTGCCCGCCGGCGCCTTCGACCTCGACCACGTCACCGGCGACATCGAGATCCGCTACGCCGAGGGCACCGAGACGTTCACCCCGCTCGGCGAACCCGACACCGTCGAGAACCCCAAGACCGGGGAGATCATCTACACCGACACCACCGACGTCCTCACCCGGCACTGGAACCACCGCGACGCCCACCGCACCCGCGTCACCGAGGACTCCACCCACGTCGCCTTCATCCTCGAAACCGTCCACGCCACCCGCGACGGCCACCTCCTGACCACCGCCGCCGACGAACTGCGGGACCTCCTCACCGAACACTCCGCCCAGAGCGCCGTCCACTACCTCAGCCCCGCACACCCGCAGGCCACCCTCCGACACCACGCCCGGTGACGGCGAAGGCCGAACGGCACGTCCCGTACCCCTCCTCCTTGCACCCGGGCAAGGCGAAGATCAACCGGGTGTGACGGGCGGGGTGTCGGGACGCGTGGGCACGCCGACCCTGCGGGCCGCCTCGCGCCGGACGCGCCGTTCTCGCGGCCCGGTCCCCGGGCTCCCGCCGAGGGCCCGCGCCAGCCCTTCCGCCTCGGCGACGGTGAGCGGCACGTCGCCCGCCTCCAGCGCCGTGGCGAGCTCGGAACGGGAGAGCGCCCGGGTGCCCTTGTCGCCCGGCACGGCGACGAGGACGGCCTGGTCCCCCGCCAGGGCGAGCAGGGCTCCCTCGGCGGTGAGCGTGGCATGCGGCTCGCCGAGCAGGAAGCCGATCACGTCCAGGGCCCGTACTCCGATGCCGCCGAGATCCGCCACGGCGACGCGCCGCAGGGCGGGCCGTTGCGGGACGGGGAGGCGCCCGGGCAGGCTGAGGAGCGTGAGGACCAGTTGGCAGAGGACGCGTCCCGCGTCGAAGAACTCGCCCTGCTCCAGCTTCTCCCGGTAGATCTCGCGCAACTCCCGCAGGCCCTGCTCGGCGAGGACCAGCGGATGCTCGACGCAGTCGGCGCTCGCGCCCCAGAACCAGAGCGTTTCCCCGGCGTCCCCGGCGTCCCCGGCGTCCCCGGCGTGCCCGGCGGGACGCACGGCCGCGGCGAGCGCGCCGACGCACTCGACGACCTGGTCCAGGTGCTCGTCGGCGCCCCACAGGAGGCCGCTGAACAGACAGGCCCCGTCGGCGCCTTCGAGGGGGTACGGGCGGGCGTCCGCTCCCGGACCGATCTCTCCCGCGTACGGGACGGTGTACGCGAGGATGCCGGCCGGGACGGTGCCGGTGTCCGGGGTGACGACGCGGAGCCCGGTGTCGTGGCGGTGCCCGTCGTCGGTGACCCGGTGCACGGCGTAGCCCGCGCCGGGCAGCGTCGTGGCGGCCGGGCCGAGGCGTTCGCGGGCGAGCGGGTCGAGGTAGAAGGCCCCGGCGCCGAGCCGGTCGGCCACCGTCCGCTCCGGGCCGGTGCCGCCGAGCGCGGGCACGAGCGGGAGCTCGGCGGAGCCGACGGTGAGGCGGTCGAGGGAGATGCTGCCGAGCGGCGCGTGCCGGAACCCGTCGCCCATGCGCGTCCGCAGGGTGGCGAGCCGTTCGGGCGCCCACTCTCCCTCGTGCGCGGGCGACGACGCGGGAGACGCGGGCGCGCCCCAGGGGCGGGCGCCGGCGCCGAGGTCGCGTGCGCCGCTCCCGGTGTGGGCGGCGAGGCCGAGGCCGCCCGCGGGCCGTCCGACAGTGCCGGTCGCGGCCGGCCCGGGGCCGTCGAGCAGCGGCAGGGCGACCGGCCGGCCGGCGTCTGCGTAGCTGGGCACCTCGTAGCCGTCCACGGAAGCGCGCGGCGCGGACGCCGGGGACGCCTCCGCGGCGGGCCGGGCCCCACCGGGAGGGGCCGCCGGCGTGGTCGGCCCGCCGGTCCGGTCGCCGTCGAGCGCCTGTACCGCGTCCGCGACGGCCTGCCTGACGGCGAGTTCCAGGAGCCGCGCCGTCTCCGGGGCGAGGCCCTCGGGCCGGACGGGCAGTTCGGGCGGGTGGAAGCGGCGCTCGTGGCGGCCGGTGCTCATCGCACCCTCTTTCCGGCGACGATCCGGTAGACGGTGCTGACGTCGTCGGCGGTGACCTCGAAGACGATGTCGGGGTGGAGGGTGCTGAGTCGGGCCAGTACCCCGAGGCGGGTCCCGGTGCCGAGTCCGGCAGCGCAGGGCCCGCAGACCTCCTGGTCGACACGGATGTAGACGGTGTGGCCGCGCGCGGCGGCCCGTTCGGCCTCGGTCAGGCGGGCGAGACGGGCGTCGAGCTGCTGGCCGAGGTCTTGCTCGGCGTGCCCGTGGGCCTGTGGGGCGACGTTGTCCGCCGGCCGGATCTCATGGGCGGGGTCATACGAGCCGAAGGCCTTCGGCGAGCCGCCGGCGAACAGCTCCCCGGCGAGGGCGGGGATGTCGGAACGGGCGACGCCGAGCGTGCCCCGGTACGCGGCGGCGGCCTTCGCGGTCGGCTCCACCCAGTACGCTCCGGCCCGGGTGGTGAGCCGCTCGTATCCCGCGGGCTCGCGGGCGGACGGTTTGCGCCGCCCCGGCCCCTCCCGCCGGAGCCGATCCGCCTCCCGCCGACGCCGCTCCGCCTCGACGGCGGCGCGCACCTCGCGCAGGTCACCGCGCAGCTGGTCCTGGATGGCGGGGTCGGTGGGGCGTTCGGGCTGGTACGGGCGCTTGGCACCGCCCCACTCCTTGTCCAGGAGCTCCTTGGCCACGGGGTCGTGGGCCTCGCGGGCGCTCAGTTCCTCGATGCGGGCCGTCTCGTACCAGTGGCGGTCCAGGGCGGCTTCCCGGTCGATGAGCGAGGCCTCCCTGAGCCGCGCCCAGCTGGGCCACACCGTGGTGGGCTGGGGGCGCGGGCGGGGGGCCTCGGTGGCGGGGGGCGGGCTCTGCGCGCCGGGGCGCGCGTCCTCGGCCTGGGATGCGGCGTCCGCGCCGGGGCGCGCGCTCTCACCGGCGTGCACGGAGGCGACGGCACGCGCGGCCTCGGCGACCGGGGCGAGCGTGGAGGGCGCGGACCCGGGCGCGGACGCGGGTGTCGCGTGCGCCGGTGCCGCATGGGCGGGTGCCTCGTGCGTGGTCGCCGCACGGGCGGGCGTTTCGCGGGCCGATGCCCCGTGCCCGGGTGCCTCGTGCGCCGGTGTGATCCGGGCGGGAACGCGCGACGCCGTCCCCGTGGGGCGCGCGTGGGCGAGCCCCCGGCCCGCCTCCTCGGCGCGCGCGCCGATCGCCCGCGCCCACGCCCGCGCCTCCGCCGCCGGGAGGGTCTGGCTCAGGGAGTGCTCCATCCGCTGCCGGGTCAGGGCCAGGGCCTCCGCCCAGCGTTCGGCCGTGACGCCCTCGGCGCTGAGCAGGCGCGTCACCAACGCGGTCTTGATGAGCGTGGGCCCGACCCGGGCGAGGAGCGCCCGCAGGAAGGGATCGACGGTGAAGGCCAGGACCACGCCGTAGACGGCCTGTTCCTCCATCGTGGCGACGTACCTGTCGACGCCGGACCAGCTGCCGGCGACGATGTCGTGCGCGAACGTCCGCAGGGCGGCGGCGGTGGCGCCGCCCACCGCGCCGGTGACCAGCTGCCCGGCGATCCAGGCGGCGATCCGGCCGCGCAGCGTGGCGGTGCCGATCCGGCTCCCGGTCCAGCCGCCGAGTCCGCTGCCGACCCGGTAGCCGAGGGCGTCGAGGTAGCCGTCGACGGCGGCCATGAGGAACCCGCCGACCCTGAACTCCTCGTGGCCGAGCAGGACTTTGATCAGATAGGCGGCTTCGGTGATGCCGATGTTCGCACTCACCGCGCCGATGCCGCCGCCGAGCCGGACGAGGGAGCCGCCAAGCCGGATGAGGGAGGTGACGACGCCCGCCTCCCAGGCGAGGGCCGCGCCGCCGACGACGGCGACGGTGAGGCCGGCGATCCGGTAGGCGTCCCCGGCACGGCCGAGCCGCCAGTGCACGAGCCGTGCCTCGAACTCGCCGACGGGTTCGCGCAGGGGACCGGCGGCCGTCTCCCACTTCCCGCCGTCGCCCACGACGCGCGAGACGATTGAGAACCCGATCTCGTAGGAGGGCAGTCCCTGCTCCTGGGCGTCGAACACCTCCAGGAGGACGATGCCGTACTCGACCTCGACCTTCTCGAAGTCGTCGGCGGTGAACCGCACCGCCCGCGCGGCCCGCTCCACCGCGGCGGTGCTGAACTCCCCTTCGGAGTAGTCGCGTCGGTCGTCCCCCGCGAGGATGTTCCCCACCATGTGCCCGCGTTCGGCGAGGAGCGCGTCCCGCAGGGCCTCGGCCCGGCCAGGCTTGGGGCGCGTGATGTCGCGGCGCTTGCGGTACAGCGGGTCGGCCTTCCCGAGGACCTCTCCGGCGAGCACCGTGCCGTCCGGACGGCGGTCGAGCCGCACGGCCCCCTTTCCCGGGCCGCCGACGGTGTAGGTGTGGGCGGTGGTGGCGGCCCGCTCCCGGGCGAGGGCGGCGCGCAGGGCGGCCACCTTCTCGTGGTGCGCGTACGGGGTGGCCTCGCACTGCCGGAGCAGGCGCAGCCGCAGGGCGAACCGGCGGGTGGCGTCGGCGGCGGCGAAGAACTCGCCCAGTTTCCCCCGGCGTTCGAGACTGATCAGCACGTACTGGAGGAGGGTGCCGGCCCGCCCGCGGTCCTGGGAGACGCTCCTGGTGAGCAGCGCGTCGAGGGCGGCGGCGAACTCGTCCTCCCCGAGGAGCGGGACGAGCTCGCCCGCCAGCCGCCGGGCCTCCGGCCGGAAGAACGCGGCGCCCAGGGTCTCGGGGCCGAGATCGAGCGCGGCGCGGCAGTACAGCACCCGCTCGCCCTCCTCGTCCGGCCACACGGCGGCCGCCCGGACGGAGTCGGGCACGCCGTGCGGGACGCCGCTCGGGGCGATGAAGAGGCGGGCGGCCGGTTCGCGGTGCGCGGGGCCGTGCGCCACGTGCCGTTCGAGCAGCAGGCGCAGGGCGTCGCGCTCGATTCCGGTGGGAGTGCGGACCGCGTTGGAGGCGGCGCGCAGTACGACGGGCTGCATCCACACGGTGGTGGTCTCCTCCGCGTACTCCTCGGCGTACCGGCTCCACGGCAGGCCGGTGGCCCGCTCGAACACCGCCGGGTCCACGCAGAACCCGGCGTCGCGGACGGTCATGGCGAGTTTGAGGGCGGGCCCGATGTGGGCGACGTCCGCGAGGGTGACGCGGGGCAGCCGCATGGCGGCGAAGACGGCGTGGTTCCTGGGCAGGCGGGGGAGGCGGGCGGCGACCGTCCCGCTCGCGTCGGCTTCGGCGAGCCGGCCCAGTGCGGTCGTGGATCCGGAGACGAACCAGGCGGGTTCGCTCGCCCCGCTCGCCTCCTCGGCGGAGCCGAGCGCCACGAGTTGCCGCCCCAGCTCGTCGGGCTCCTGGACCTGGTCGACGCGCACCAGCCAGATGTCCACCGCGCGGACCGAGCCGGCGATCGAGCGGTAGAGGGCGCCCTGCGGGAACGGCTGCCGCAGCTCGCCCTCCACGAAGCCGATGAACCGCCCGACCTCCATCCGCGCCCGCGCGGTCCCGACGATGGTCCAGGGCGCCGGGCCCGCCACCGGGATGGTGGTGCGGCGCCCGGCGTCGGCGTAGGACGGCAGCGCGTAGCCGCCCGCCACGTCCCGGTCCGGCTCGTGCACCTCCCGCACCCCGCCGCCCGCCGTCCACGCGGGGGCCGGCCGCCCACGCCCGAGTTCCCGCTCGGCCTGTGCGAGCCGCCCGGCGACGAGCGCGGTGAGCCGTCGGGTGAGTGCGGCGAGTTCGTCGGGGCCGGGCTCGCCGGTGAGGGTGATCCTCACCGGTACGTGGACGTGGGTCTCCATCGCGGGTCCGGCTCCGCTACTCGGTGACCAGGATCATCACGCGGAGCGGGCAGCCGAGCATGTCTCCGCGCTCGCTCCACAGGGCGATGTCGAAGGTGTGCAGGCTGCCGAGCGGGGCGCCCTCCGGCAGGTCGACGACGAGGTCGGTGTCGATCCGGTCGGGACGGTCCGGGGGGAGGCTGAAGAGCGTGTCGAGCCCGGGGACGAGATCGGACCGCAGGGCGATTGCCGACGGCTCGGTACCGACCGTGATGGGCACGAGCCCGCCGGACGTGGTCAGGCTGATCTCCCCCCGGGCGATCCCGGCCTCGGTCGCCACGACGCCAGGATGGTGCACGAGCATGGCGAGCTGGCTCTCGCTGGGCTTCGTCGTCACGTGTTCGGTGCTGACCCTGAACATCGTGTCCCCTCCTCCCGGCGGCGGGTACTGCGTCGTGGGGACCTTCGACGAGGTGCCGGGGCCGTGTGATGCCTCCCTCAGGACGATGTTGCGCTGGGCGTGGTGCGCGTTCTTGACGGGTTCGAACGGTTGGTTCTCGGCGAGCAGCGCCCCTTCCGCATTCGGCCCCGTCGTGTAGACGTTCGCGGCGACGCAGAAGTGCGCGGTGGCGCTCGTCATCCCGAGCTCGGTGGTGGTGGGCTTCCAGACCGGGGGCGCCACGATCTCGACCGCCTGCCCACCCGGGATGTCCGTGGGGGGCGCCTCGTCGAACGGCTTGTACTTCGCCGAAGGTGTCATCGAGGGGCCGTACCCCGGTGAGAACAGGTACGCCTGGACCCGGACGCCCTGGATCAGGTTACTGGTCTTGTTCTGGACTTTGACCTTGACCACGGTCTCCAGGTCCACCCTGGTGGTGTTGCCGTCCTCGTAGCGGCTGCGGTCGCCGGCAATGGGATAGGTGCGGATGCAGAGGCCGTTGTTGTCCCAGAACTTGGTCGTGTTGCTGTCGGGCCACGGCCGTGAGCCACCGTCGTTGCCGTCCATGGGGATGAAGAAGGTGTCGGCCATGGGGCCTCCGTTCAGATGCTGAGGTACGAGAGCTGGATGCTCGTGATGACGAGGGAGGTTCCGGCGGGGGCGTTCTCCGCGTACGCGTCGATGAAGTAGCGGTACGTGCCCATGTCCACCCGGTTCCGGTCGGCCGGCACGTCCTGCGGATCGCCGAAGGGCCCCCCGGAGCACGACACCTGGACGACCGTCTCGAGGTTGCTGGAGTCCGCGAGCGGGATGCGGAAGAGAGTGACTTGCAGACTGCCGCTGCCGGTGTTCCGGCCGGTCGCGCGGAGCCGGCGCAGGACGACGCCGTCGGGCAGGGGCACGCTCATGATCCCCCGAAGGCTCGGACGGGACCCGTCCTTCCTGGTCGCCACCCCGAAGGAGTCGAGGCTCCACGGCGGGTCGCCCTCCACGGGGACGAAGGCGGGTGCCAGCGTGAGCTTCCGCTCCACCGTCGGCCGCTGACCCGCCGCCTTCAAGCCCGTGTCGATCTGAGCCACCACCTTCGACAGGCTCTCCAGGTCCCGCTGGATCGAGTCGAAGCGCACGTTGAAGCCGTTCTGCCCGCTCGCCGCCACGCGGTCGCGGTTGTCGACCCACGCCACGTGTTTGAAGGTGGGGCTGAAGACGATGTCGGTCACGGGGTTCCTCCGGGCAGGAGACGGGTGACGACCTCGACGCCCAGCGGGCGCAGGTCGTCGAGGAGCTGGACGATCAGGGATCGGGTGGCGGGCGGCAGCGTGTGGCCCGTGAGTTCGGGGCGCAGCCGGACCGTGAGCTGGTAGGGGCCGGTCTTGTCGCCGACGCGGTAGGCGGCCTGCACCCAGGCGGGTCCGCCGTGTTCGCCGCGTACGGACATCGTGCCGGGGGCGGTGGTCAGGAGGGCGGCGGCGCCGTCGCCGGTGGACCAGCCGAGGACGCCGGCGGCGCCGACCTCGGCGGGCGAGGGGGTCACGGTCAGCGGCACGGTGGTGCCGATCGGCAGGACGTCGCGGAAGAGCCCGGTGG
This sequence comes from Streptomyces sp. NPDC001717, assembly GCF_042892775.1. NCBI lineage: Bacteria > Bacillati > Actinomycetota > Actinomycetes > Kitasatosporales > Streptomycetaceae > Streptomyces > Streptomyces sp. NPDC001717. The sequence goes on from NZ_JBIAUK010000027.1 coordinate 86,600, forward strand.
TGACCCGGACGGGGTCCTGGTGTTCCTGGGCGACCGTGACGACCGGGCCTGCGACGCGTACGTAGCTGAAGCCGGCCCGGTGGGCGAGCGCGCCGAGCGTTCCCGGGGGCAGCCCCGGATGGCCGAGGCGCAGTTCGCGCGCCTCCCTGGCGAGGGGGCTCGCCGTCGCGCTCAGGTCCCTGCGGACGGCCAGCCTGCCGGTGGTCGCCGCCGGCACGAGGGCGATCAGGGCGTCGAGGCGTTCGGCGACCTCGCGGCGCATTCGGTGGGTCTCCGGGTCGGTGCCGTACTCGGCGTGGGCGGGGTCGTCGTGGCGTACGAGGAAGGCGGGGTGGAGACCCTCGCCGGGCGGCATGGGCGGGGGCGGGGCCGGATCGGGGGTGCCGTCGGCGCCGATCGCGGTGTTGTCGGCGACGGTGACGGGCCGGACGACGAGCTCGCGGGTGGCGGAGGCGGTGAGGCCGGCGAGGCGGAGCTCGGCGACGACGACGAGTCGCCCGGGGGCCTTGCCGCGCAGGACGACGGAAGCCCCTTCGGCCGGGCCGACGAATTCACCGCGGCCCGCGCCGTCGCGCAGCAGGTACCAGCGCACGAGGGAGCCGGGGGGCGGCACGAGGGGCCGTACGGAGAGGGTGGTCGTCCCGTCGACGGGGAGGCCGCCGTCCACGGGGATGGTTCCGTTGCCGGTGTCCATGCCGAGGAGTTCGCCGGGTGCGCACTCGGCGTAGACGAGTCCGTCCGGGCGGTGGGTGACCAGGTCGAATCCGGACCAGTGGGCGAGGGCCGCGATCCGTTCGCCGGGGATGGTGTCGTGGCTGAGGAGGACGGCGCGGCCGGTGGCGCGGGCGTCGTCGGCCCTCGGGTCGTATCCGGCGTGGACGACGGACAGCGAGGCGAAGAGGTTGAGCCGGGCGATGGCCGCGACGACGACGGACTGGACGAGGAGGGGTTCGGGGGTCCCGGGGAGGGGCCGGGATTCGGCGGCGAAGGGGGACAGGGCGACCAGGAGGCCGGGGTGGAAGACCTCGTCGACGGGGGGCCGGGGCAGGTCGGTGCCGATGGTGCCGAGGAGGTCGACGCTCTGTCCGGGCGGCAGGTCGAGGGGGGCGACGCGAAGTGGCAGCAGGCCGCGGCGGAGTTCGGCGTCGGTGTCGTCGAGGACGAGGGGGTCGGCGATGCCGTCGACGGGGCCGACGGCGTCGTTGAGGGCGGCGAGGAGGCCGGCGGGGGTGGGCAGGGTCCAGCGGCGGGCGACGGTGAGGCGGCGCCGGTAGGCGGCGTCGGTCTCGCCGGGGGCGCGGACGACGCCGAGGCCCGCGCCGTTGCGGTCGAGGTGGACGCCGAAGGCGTGGGCGAGGGAACGCTGGGCGGCGGTGCGGGAGAGCTGGCGGCGCAGGTGGTCGCGTTCCCAGCCGACGGCCCACAGCAGCCGGCCCATGGTGCCGAGGAGGGCGGTGAGCTGCCACCAGTCCTCCTGGGGTCCGGCGAGGCCGGACTGGATGCCGGTGAGGATGCCGGTGCCGTCGGGGAGGGGGACGGAGGTTCCGGTGGTGAGCCCGTCGGGCAGCGGTACCGGCAGTGCCGGGGCGCCGCGTACGCCGAGGGTGACGGTGGTCCCGGCGGGGACGTCCCGGCGGGCCTGGAGGATGTACAGCGGGCGGGGTGTGACGCCGAACTGCGCGGTGTGCAGCCGGAAGTCGTACGGGTCGACGGCCGTGCCCCGCACCACGAGCCGCAGCCGGTCGGCGCCGCGCGCGAACGGCACGGTGAGCCGCGCGGCCATGTCGGCGGCGGCGAGCCGGGGCGGGTCGGGTGCGACGGCGGGGGCGGCCGTGTCGAGGGTGCTGCTCATCGGCCGACCACCTCGATGCTGCTGAGGGCGGGGTCGGCGGCGAACACGGCCATCTCGGTGGGGCCCATGGCGAGGGATTCGCCGACGGCGGCCTCGACGGTGCCGAGCTGGTAGAGGACGCCGCCGAAGCCGAAGCGCCCGAACGCGGGCGGGCAGCGCCGCAGATGGAGCCGGCGGACGTCGTCGACGCCGGGCTGTTCGGCGAGGGCGCACATCACGCGGGCGTAGAGGACGTCGTCGCCGAGCCGGAGCCGGCCGATGTCGGCGGTGAGGCGGGTCCGGATGCGGTCGACGACGGTGGCGCCGTCGAAGCCGGCGGCGAGGACGATCTCGGCGCGCACCGCGACGTCGATGTGGTCGGCCTCGACGACGTTCACGTGGACGCCGATCGGCCGGACCCGGTCGACGGCCGCCTCGACGAGCTCGTACACGCCGGTGACGGAGCCCGGGGCGGCCAGGGTGCGCCACGGCCGCAGGCCGTGGTGGGCTACGGCGACCTCCGCGAAGTAGGGCTCGCCGACGCGCCGTTCGTCGCTGAAGGTACGCCCGCCGAAGTCGAAGCCGCCGAAGTAGGCCTGGGAGACGTCGATGCCGCCGAGCGGGTCGGAGACGCGGGCGTCGATGACGTCGGGCACGCCCAGGGCCGCCTGCCGCACGCTCTCCACGGTCCACAGGGCGCGCGGAAGGGCGATGATCCTGGCCCGGTAGGCGTCGTCGTCCTCGGGGATCAGCTCGTCGAAGGGCGCCGGGTTGGTGACGACGAGCGCGGCGGGCGGCCAGTCGGCGAGGTACTGGGCGCGGTGCGCCGGGTGCACGTCGTCGACGCTCCCGGCGGCGACCGGGCCCTCCCCGGGGTCGACGGCGAGGACACGGACGGTACGGGCGGGCGCGGCGGTGGTCAGTTCGACGGGGGCGGTGGTGGCGAAGGCCCGGGCGGGGTCGCCGTCGCCGAGCAGGACCGTCGCCTCGGGCACCACGTAGGTCCGGCCGGGGACGCCGCCGGTCAGGGTGAGGGCGACGGTTCCGGCGCGGCGGGCGGCGTGCCGGGCGAGGCCCGCGTCGTCGCCGAGGAGTTCGAGGGCGGCGCCGTCGGCGGTGGCGGTGAACTGCCCGTAGTAGAGGGCCTCCATGCGCTTCCACAGTTCGGCGTCCTCCTGGGCGACCACTTCCAGGATCTTGCCCAGGGGGCTGGTGGGCGACAGGTCGACGTCGGCGCCGAGGGCGGCCCGGGTGCGGGCCTTGCTCTCGGCGAGGATCACGTCGAGGCCCTTGAGGACGAAGCCGTCGGGGGTCACGCCGTACGTCATCGCTCACACCTCCACTTCGGCGGTCAGGGCGGTGGTCCGGCCGTCGAGGGCCTCGACGAGGACGCGGACGGTCAGGACCCGGACGGCGTGGTCCTCGGTGAACGTGACGTCGACGACCTCCCGCACCCGTGGATCGGCGGCCAGAGTGCGGACGATCTCCAGGCGCAGCAGGTCCTTCAGGACGCGGGTGCCGCCGGGGTGGGTGAAGGCCTGCCCGGCGCTGAGCCCGTAGCGGTGGTCGCAGGGGTCGCTGCCGTACGGGGTGAGCAGGCGCAGCGTGAGGGCCTGGACGAGGTTGGCGAGGCCGTGCACCTCGGCGAGAGCGCCGCCGCGGACGACGAGGTCGCCGTCGTCGAGGAGCAGGCTGTGGCCGAGTGGTTCGAGCGGGGCGGGGCTGGTCATGGGCTGGCGGCTCCTCAGTCCGTACGGAGCAGGGTCTGGCCCGGGTCCTCGACCTGCCAGGCGACGGGGAGGACGGGGACGGCCTGGGTGGTGCCCTTCGCGGTGGCGAGGGCGACGGGGGTGCCGCTGACCTTGAGCAGGCGGCTGGCGCCGGTGCTGACGGCGGTGACCTTGACGCAGGGCGCCTGCCCCTTGCTCGCGTCGATGTTGGGGCAGGCGGGGACGGTGGCGGTGAGCAGGTCGGTGACGAGCAGGGCGGGGGCGCCGTCGACGGTGAGCGCGCTCTGCGAGGCGGTGGCGAGGACGGTGGCGCCGTGGGCGCACTTGAGGACGGAGGCGGTGGTGAGGACTTCGGGCATCACGTCACCTGCACGGAGGCGCCGTCGAGGGACAGGCTGACGGTCCCGTTGGTCAGGGTGATGGCGGGGCCGTCGGTGCGGACGGTGACGGCCCCGGAGGGGTCGATGGCGATGGTGGTGCCGGTGTGGTGCTCGATGGTGACGGTGTCGTCGTCGGGTGGGGTGGGGCGGGTGCCGACCTGCGGCAGTTTCGGTGTGCCGACGAGGATGTGCAGGCCGCGGGCCTGGATGATCCGGCCGCCCTTGGCGTCGGTGAGGTCGTTGACGCCGGGGCCGGTGGGCTGCCCGTCGGAGCCGGTGCCGGTGGGCAGGGCGAGCCAGTGGTCTCCGGGTTCGGGCGCGGGGGCTCGCGCGCCGGGGGTGCGGGGCCAGAGCCAGCCGACGACGGCGGCGTCGTTGACCAGGTTGCGGTTGTGGGCGAGCAGGGCGCGCATGCCGGGGTAGACGGGTGTCATGAGCCCGCACGGGCCGAACGCGAAGGGCGCGGCGACGGGTTTGTCGAGGAGGACGTCGTCGCCGACCGGTGCGGTGACGCTGGGCATGCTCGTGGAGGGCGGCGGGGACTGTCCGTAGCGCAGGGAGACCTGGTGGCCTGCGCTCTTGTAGGCGCTGACCTCGCCGACGTCGACGGAGGGGCGGGCGAGGAGGGTGCGTTGGGCGCCGGCGTCGAGGCGGTCGGCGACGGCGCGGACGCCGTCGACGGCCTCGACGAACTCCCCGGCGCGCGCGGCGACGAGCTGCACCTCGCAGACGTAGCCGGTGCGTACGCCGAAGCGGTGGACGAGCCGGTTGACGCGGAGCGTTCCGGTGGGGGCGTCGGGAAAGCGGTGGAAGGCGGCGGTCTGGCCGACCCGCAGGTCGGGGTGGCCGAGGACGACCAGGTCGAGCGAGTTCCGGGTGGGCGGGCGTTCCTCGCCGGGTGCCACGACGAGGGTCTCCTCGCCCTGGGCGTCGCCGTACGAGACGAGGTTGACCTCCGGGTCGAAGGCGACCGGGGCGGGGTCGTCGGTGCCGACGGCGCGGCCGATGAGGACGCGCCGGTCGCGGATCACGACGGGGGCGCGGGCGGTGTCGGCGAGTTCGCGCAGCGCGTCGAGCGCGGAGGGGTTGCGGACGGTGTGGTCGGTGAGGGGGGTCGCCAGTTCGGACTTGTCGGCGACGGTGAGTCCGGCGGCCTCGGCGACCTTCTCGGCGAACTCCAGGGCGGTGGCGGACTCGGCGCGGTGCACGCCGGCGGGGGTCATGCGCAGGGCGTAGCCGCCGGCGTCCTGGCCGGTGAGCCGGACCCTGCTGAGGCCGTCCTCGGCGACCCAGGAGTTCAGTTTCACGATCCGGCCGGTCATCACGGGGTGGCGGCCGACGGTCGGGTCGTCGAAGTACCCGAGCCGGACGGTGGCGGCGAGCGGGCGCCGGGCGAGGGTGTCGCGCAGGGTGGTGACGGTCTGGGCGGGGAGGTTGACGAGGACCACCTCGAAGGTGCTCGCGACGGCGCCCTCGCCCATGGTCACGGTGATGTCGGCGTCGAGGACCAGGGAGCCGCCGAGGACGTCGTTGGAGACGGTCAGCGGCAGGGTGGCGAGCCCGCCGAGACCGGTCAGCGGCCCGGCCGCCTCGGCGGCGGCTTCGGCGGCGGCTCCGGCTTTGGCGACGACGCCGGTGACGGAGCCCTTGGTCTCCTCCTCGGCGACGGTGAGGCTGTAGCGGATGGCGAAGCTCATCGGGCGCCCACCCCCGCGAGGACCTTGGAGCCGTAGCCGCCGGTGCCGTTGAGGTTGCGCACGTCGACGCGGGCCTCCCGGAAGACGAGTTGGAGCTCGCCGGCCGGGCAGGGCAGGCCGCGGACGGCCTTGCGGCGCAGCAGCGGGACGAGTCCGCCGGGCTCCTCGCGGGCCACGGCGATCACCAGGAACGGCCCGCCGCCGCCGAGCAGGTCGAGCACCCCGCCCGCGGCCACCGTCTCCTCCGCGGCGTTGACGTACAGCTCGATCCGGTAGACGCGCTCGCCGAAGCGCAGCCGGAAGGACTGCGGAAATCCTTCGTCGGCGTCGACGGGCAGACTCGCCTGCATCGGGCTTCCTCTCGGGACGGGGCGGCTGGTCGTGGGGGTGGGTCAGAGCAACGGAGGGCCGGGGGAGCGGGGCACGGCCCCGGGGGCCGGCATGGAGGGGACGCCGGGGCTCCCGGCTGCGAGCGCCAGGTCGGCGGCCTCGCCGATCAGCGCGCCCAGGCTGGAGCGGGGCACGTGCTGGAGGGTCATGGACAGGTCGAAGGCGTCCCGCTTCTGCACGCTCTGCGCGAACCGCAGGTCGGTGATCTGCATGTCGAGGCTGAGGGTGAGCCCGCACACCACGGGGATGCCGGTGGCGGCGAGCGCCGGTCCGGCGGCGGAGAGCAGTGCCCGCGAGGTGAGCGCGAGCACCTCCAGGGCCTTCTTCGTCGCGAAGCGGTCCGGACCGAGCAGCACCGCCTCGACGGTCAGGGTCTTCGTGGACGGCTGGGTGGCCTGGGAGAACCTGCTGCCCAGGATCCGCTCGACCCGGTACCCCTCGGTCATGGTGAGGCTCTGCACGTACAGCAGGGGGATCGTGCCGATGAGCACCTTGTCCGCCACGGGCTACCCCCGGCTGCCGAGTTCACGGTCGAGTTCCTCGAAGACGTGCGCGGCGATCCGACGGAGGTGGTGGTCCTGGAGGGCGCCGACCACCTCCACCTCGACGGGGAAGTGGTAGTGCACGACCTGGCCGGCGTCGCCCCGGTGGGAGACCACGGCCTCGCTGCCGGGGGCGGGCACGATGTACTCGCCCTCGTGGACGAGGGCGATGCCGGTGCGCTCCACCCGGTCGCCGGAGCGAGCCGCGGGTGCGGTGGCGTCATCGGAGGTCTCGGGGGGCACGGTCAGTCCTCCACGCCGACGTTGAGGGCCATGCAGGTGAAGGTGGCCTGCGGGACGCCGTCGACGGTGATGTTGCTGGGCTGGGCGGCGCTCACCACGCAACGACTGAACTTGAGCGAGGAGAACGCCCAGTCGTTGCCCTTCTTCTCGGCGACCGCGATGGCGAACTCCCCTCCCTTGACGGCGAGTTCGGTGAGATCGGCGACGGCCGAGGCGATGGCCGGGATGGTGAGCGTGAAGGTGAAGGTGAAGGGCTGGCGCACATAGCCGACGCCGTCCGCCTCCAGGCTGTGGATCACCGTGTGCGGCACGTTGAACGACGGGGAGAAGTTGGTGATCGGCGAAATCGTCCGGCCGGCGAGTTTCACTTCCAGCCGGGTGTTCCAGTCGGACATGGGAAACGGCTCCTTGGTCGGGTCAGACGAACTTGAGCGTGATGTTGATGCGGTGGATCGCGCCCGCGTAGACGACCCGCACCATGGCCTCGGCGGCGCGGTCGGTCTGGGCCGCCCGGACGAGGCCGTCCTCGGTCGGGGTGCGCTGCGGCTTGTCGAGCAGGGCGAGGATGGGCACGACGATCTCGTACTCCTCGATGACCTCGGCCCTGCGCAGGGGTTCGAGGACGGTCTCCATCTCGGCGACGAGCCCGCGCAGACCGGAGCGGCTGATGCGGAGGTTGCCGATGGTGCCGATGAGGCGGGCCTTGAGTCGGAAGGTGATGTCGTCGACGGTGCGGACGACATCGATGTACCTCTTTCCGCGGGTGTCGCCGGTGTAGCCCTCGCCGAGGTAGACGCCCGCGCCGGGGATGAGCGGCGGGTCGACCAGCCAGTTGACGCCTTTGCCGCCCGGTCCGCCGCCTTCCTCCTCGGATCCGTTCAGCTTGACGAGGTCCGCGGCGGAGAACGCGTCGGACCTCACCTTGACCTTCTTCAGGAGCAGGGAGACGTGCGGCTCGTAGCCCGCGATGGTCCCGGCGACGGCGGCGGCGACGTCCTCGTCGCTCTTGTGGGCCACGTAGACCATGCGGTCGGTGACCAGGGTGCCGGTCACCACGGCGGGGTCGGCGGCGCCCTTGGCGAGCATCGCGACACCGATGCGTTCCATGCCGTCGGCCATGGGGGCGCAGACGTGCTCGGCCAGTTTCGCGATGCCGGGGGTCGGCGCGACCGGGCCGCCGCCCGGCGGGGCGACGAGGGCCAGTTCGGTGTCGGCGACGACGACGATCTGCACGTTCAGCGTGCCCACCTTGGCGAACGCGTCGTCATGGGCGTCGGACTGCGCGAGCCGCACGCCCCAGACCTCGCTGGGGCCCGGCTCCTGCACGAGGGCCGTCGCGATGGCGTCGCCGAGGGGGCCGGAGGCGATCCTGCGGGCCTCGTTGACGTCGGTGAACAGGTGGGGGACGTTGGGCGCCAGGAAGTCCCCGGGCGGGCTTGTCGTCGGCGGGGTCGCCACGCCGACGACGGCGATGTTCCCGTAGGCGCGGGCGGCGGGGGCGAAGGGGAAGCCCTCCGTCTTGACGCGGACGTAGCGGACGGGAGTGTTGGGCATGGGACGTGCTTCCTTCCGGAACGGGGTGGGTCTTCGGCGCTCGCCGACCGGTGGCCCGGACGGGCCCGAAGGCGGCGATCGCGTCAGGTCAGGAACACCGCCGCCATGCCCGCGCCCTCCAGCAGACTCTCGATCTGCGCCCGGGTGAGCCCCGGCTCGGCGGGCGGCGGCAGCGGCACGGGGGCCGGGAAGGCGGCGACGAGCGCGTACGGCGCGACGCGCACTCCGAAGGATCCTGGGGGCAACGGACGGTCGCGGGCCGCGGCGGCGACCAGACGGGCCGTCCGTACCGCTCCTGCGACATCGTCGGCGGCGCCGACCACCACGGCGGCGTCCACGGCGACGGTCCGCCGGTTGGCGGGGTGCCCCGGGTCGAAGACGGGCGGCCGGCGCAGCTTCACCTCCGTGCGGAGGTACTCGCCCGACTCGCGCAGGTCCTCCACGGTGACGAGCCCGTGGCTGCGCATGAACGCGTCCAGGTCCAGGAAACGGAACTGGTCGCGGAACTCGTCCAGGGTGTCGTACGCGTCGACGGCCTTGACGACGAGGGAGTCGAGGCCGCCGGGGTCGGTTTCGGCGACGACGTCGATCTCCAGCTCGGCGAGGACGTCGATCCACACCGGCTCGGCCGTCTCGCCCTCCCAGCGGAAGTCGGACAGCGTCGTGCCCGGTACGACCTGACTCCAGTTGCCCCGGCGGGCGTCGAGAGGGAAGACCGGCCACTGCGCCGCGACCTTCCGGACCCGCAGCGCCGCCACCGAGTCGATGCGCTCGTACTCCAGTTCATGGGTGCGCTCGACGAGGAACCGGGCCCGGGGTTCGAGCAAGGCGCCGAGCAAGACCGGATCGGCGAGCCGGGCCATGGCCCGGTCCTGGATGCCCCCCATGCACACACGTCCTTTCGCGCCGCGGCGGACCGCAGAACGAAAGTGCGGCTCCGGCGTGCGGCAAGACATAGGGATGCACGCCCGCACACCGGGCGACAAGGTCTCCTACTCCTTGCGGAGGAGAAGAGACACCGATCGGGCGATTGCGCCCCGATCGGTGTTTCGCCCGCCCTCACCTGCCCCTTCGGGCGAGCGCGCGAGCACCGTGGGGGGTGTGCGCCGGGGCGCGCGCGGACGGTCGCGCCGTCGACAATTCCCCGCATTTGCAAGAGTTCTGACGTCACCTCACGTGCGCGCGACACCGTCCCGTCGTCAACGCGAGTCCCCTCGGGTGCGACCGGCAGTGCCAGTCGCCGAAGCGGCGCATCGCACGTGGCTGCCGGAGGCACAGAACCGCTGTCGGGGGCGGGGGCTAAGGTCGGCGGCGTACGACCATCAGCAGCAGGAGACCTCATGCCGTCAGGGCACATACAGCAGGACACCCCGCAGGCCCGGCCGGTCGGGCCGCGCCCGTTGGCGCCGATCCCCTTCGACGTCGAGTCGGTCTTCCCGGAGCTCGCCGGCACGGCGCGCACGGTCACCCTCCTCTACCCCCGGGCCGGGCAGCCGGGCCCGAGCGACAGCTCCATCGGCGGGCCCCTGCTGTGGCCGGCCGGTGAGCCTTGGCCGATGTGCGCCGAACCAGACCACTACAAGCCACTCGACGAGCCCGTCGGGCCCGATCCGGTCGCGATGGTTCCGGTGGTCCAGCTGTACGCACGGGACGTGCCCGACCTCGTCTTCCCCGCCGGTACCGACCTGCTGCAGATACTGTGGTGCCCGCTCGTGCACGAGGACGACGAGTACGCGGCCAACCCCCGGCTCCGCTGGCGCAACACGGCTCTGACGGCCGCTGACGCCGCCGGTGGGCAACCGCCCCGCCCGCATACCGCGGAGGAGGACTACCTGCCCCGGCCGTGCATGGTGTCCCCGACACCAGCCGTGGAATATCCCAACTGGGACCTGCCCGAAGGACTCGGCGAGCAGCTCGGCGAGCGCTTCGAGGCTCTGCGGGAGGAACGCGGCTTCGACTACTTCGAGGTGGCCACCACCCAACAGAGCAAGATCGGCGGCTATCCGAGCTGGACCCAGCCGCCGGACTGGCCCGAGTGCACGGCCTGCGGCACACGCATGGAGCACCTGCTCAGCATCACCGCGACCGAGGCGGGCATGGGCCGTTGGCTCCCCCTGGACGAGCGGAACCCCGGTCAGGACCATGCCGCGACACCGTCCTGGCGCGCCGAGGCGGACCCCGCCGCCCTCGACACGTTCGGACACCACATGTACCTGGGCGGCGGCGGCATCTACTTCTTCGTCTGCCGCACCTGCCCGGATACCCCGTACACACACCGCCACGACTGCTGAACCCACGTGCCGGCGCGTCCGGGCCTCACCAGGGAATCGGCCCGTCCTCGGCCAGAAGGGCGCCCGTAGGGCCGTCCTCGCCCGCCGTCGCGAGGTCGACCGCGATGGACGCGCCCTCTTCCGGCGTGCGCATCCCGCTGTGGCGGTTGAGGTCGGTGGCGCAGTAGCCGGGGCTCACCGCGTTGACCAGGATCCCTTCGGCGCGCAGTTCATTGGCGTAGAGCACGGTGATCGCGTTCAGCGCGCTCTTCGAAGTGCAGTAGGGGAGGAGGAACGAGGTGTAGGAGGCCCACGGGCTGCCCGGGTCGGCCTGGTGGGCGAGGGAGCCGAGTTCGCTGGACATGTTGACGATGCGTCCGGCGGCCGAGCGGCGGAGCAGCGGGAGCATCGCGTGGGTCACCGAAATGACACCGAACACGTTGGTCTCGTAGACCTGCCGGACGGTGGCGGCGGGGGTCTCACTCGGCTTTTGCGGTCCGGGGGCGATCGCGGCGTTGTTGACCAGGATGTCGAGACGGCCGAACGTGGCGTCGATGTGCCGGGCGGCGGCCTGGACCGAGTTCTCGTCGGTGACGTCCAGCGGAACGAACCGTACGTCGGCGCCGCCCGCGCGAAGCTCCTCGGCCGCCGCTTCGCCACGCTCGGCGTCGCGCGCGCCGATCAGCACGGTGATGCCGAGGGCCGCGAGCCCGCGCGCCGTTTCCTTGCCGATGCCCTTGTTCGCGCCGGTGATCAGCGCGGTCTTCTGTGAAGTCGTCATGGCACCCACCCTCCCCTCGCCCATGGGCCTCAGGGAAAGACCGGAAGACTCTGGATCTATAGTCCACGGATATGAATGAGCTGGAAGTGCGGGAGCTGAGGTACTTCATCGCGGTCGCCGAGGAACTGAACTTCAGCCGGGCCGCTGGGCGCCTGGGGATGGCGCAGCCCCCGCTGTCGAAGGCGATCGCCCAGATGGAGTCCCGGCTCGGGGTACGCCTGTTGGAACGCACCACCCGGCAGGTGAGCCTGACCAACGCCGGGTTGGTGCTCCTCGACCAGGCGCGGATCGCGGTCGACGCGGTGCACGCGGCGGCCCGGCGCGCTCGCCGGGCCGGTCAGCCAGCACCCCGGCTCGTCGTGGCGGTCAAGCCGGCGGGCGATGCCGGGCTGCTGCGGGAGATCCTCGCCGCCTACCGGGAAGCGGGATCGCATCTGCCGCCGCCCGAAGTCGTCGTCGGCGGCAGCGGCGAGCCGGTCGCCATGCTGCGGGACGGCCGTGCCGACGTAGCGCTGCTGCGCAGCCCGTTCGACGGCCAAGGGCTGGATTCCGAGACGCTCGTGATCGAGCCGCGCCTGGCCGTCCTGCCCGCCGGACACCGACTGGCCGGCCGCCGGCGACTGCGGCCGGCCGACCTCGAGGGCGAACCGATCCCGCGCTGGAAGGGAGCCGCCCCCTCCGCCACCGCCTACGACGGAAGGGAAGCGGGCGACGGCCCCACGGGCCCGGCGCCGGCCGACCCTCCCGAGGGACCGCTCGTGTCCGGCGTCGAGCAACTCCTGGAGGTGGTCGCGCTGGGGCAGGCGGTGGCGTTCCTTGCACGCTCCACCACCGAGCGGCACCAGCGTCCGGACGTCGTCTACCGGCCGGTCACCGGCCTCAGCCCCAGCGCGGTCATGGTCGCCTGGCCGGAGACCTCGCGATCCGCGGCCGTCGCCGCCTTCGTCCAAGCCGCCCACGACGTCGCCGCCCACCACCCCGACCACATGACCGGACTGGCCGGCTACTGACCGGGGGCACCCACCCCTCGACGATGACGATCACCACGTGAGCGATCTCAGACGACCACCCGCACGAAGAAGGGCCGGTGCCCCTCAGCTTGCCGTTCAACGTCTTCGCCGGACAGACAACGGTGCTGGAGCGGCGATCGACGTAGGTCTATCCCCAACAGCGTCTTACCCACCATCCGTCGTCGGGCGAGGCGCAGGGGTCGGGCCAGGTTTTGGCGATGTAGAGGTCGTCGAGCGGTTTCACCAGATGCCGCAGTTCACGCGGCGCCTGTAGTCCATGCGAGGGGCGTCGGAGCCGGCGTCGAAGACGACCAGGATGCCCAGATCTCCTTCGCACCAGCGTCCGCCGTCGATCATGTCCTCGACGACACGGCGGACCTGGACGGCGGTGACCTCGGCGACGTCGTTCTCTGGGGCCGATCCGTACTGCGTCCGACAGCCGGCATCAGGACGTGCGGCCGCTCTCCAGCGCGGCGACGAACGCATACGGCCGGCCCGGAATCATCAGGTGCCGGTCCCGGCCCCGGCCGAAGGTGTGGCAGAACAGCCTGTCCGGGCTGCACTCGGCTTCCGGTCGCAGCCAGTTGCTCACGTCCACCGCCATGGAAAGCCGGTCGACGGCGGCCTGCGGCTGGGACAGCCCGGCCAACGTCCGCCGCAGCCGCACCACGTCGAGTCGACCGCGCTTGAGCGCGTCGTACAGCGCGCCGTGCTCACGACGGTGCTCGGCCGGCACCAGGTCCACCGGCGACGTCACCGGCCCGTACGCGTACAACAGCGCGTCGGTCAGTTGGCCGGAGCACAGGATCAGCCGAACCCGGTCCCCTTCTACTGCCGGTGTCCCGCCCCGAGTCCGCAACGAGTCGACCAGCCGCCAGCCGGCGTCATCCGGTCTCCGCCGGCCCGCACCACGACAAGCCTTCCGCCCTCGAAACCGATTCGATCGCCGACAGCCAGGAAGAGCGGGTTCGCCGGCTCGAAGGCGTGGCCGTCGTCGGTCTCGAGTTCCTCCACCAGTACCAAACGCGAGGTCGGCGTGGTGCTGTCAGCTACAAGGCGCATGCGGAGATGGTCCCATGCAGTCTGAAGGCGCCTCGACCCCGTTCGGGGCTCGCGTGCACGTCGTAGCGGCCGGCGGGCATCTGGTTCCTTGAGCCGAGCGGGCGGCCGGGACTGGTCGCCAAAGCGCACACGCGCCGGCGAACCCGTGCCAGGCAGCGCCGAAACTTCACGCGTTCCGAACGCAATTCGGATGCTGCATGATCGAACCATGCTGGTCGAACTGATGAAGGTCGTAACGTCTCCCGGGAGTCCCCGGAGTCACCGGAGTCCCTGGCCGGCCCAGGTCCGGACGCCTTTCGGAGAGACCATGGTCGGCTGGTGTGGGGACACGGCCTCGGAGCCGGGCGAGTATCACGTCGAGTGGACGGTCGACGAGGACATCGTCTGGGGGCGGAACGCGAAGCCGGCCGTCGGCGTCGGACCGGGCGTCCGACCTGTCGGGCACCGCGTCGTCCTGCGAGGACGGCTGAACCTCACCGTGGACGGCGCAGGCGTGTTCGATCTCGATGGCACGCAGATCCTTCTGGATCTCGCCGGTCCCGTACCCGAAGGGGTTGCCGGCACATGGGTCGAGATCTTCATCGAGCGCGAGAAGATCGCTCTCTACCCGTACGAACTCTGACCATGGGCCAGCTCCCGTCCCTTCTCCCGCCGCGACAAGCAGGTCTCGTCCTGGCCTTCACAGGACGAGGGCTGATCGGCCGGTGCGGGGCCGCAAGTGCCGGGGTGCTCATCCGCGTGGCCGCCGGGATGCGACTTCGCCCGGCGGCACGGCGATGATGCGGCCGTCGACGCACAGCGTGACCAGTTGCTCCTCACCGCCCGGTGCCGTGGTCGCATGTCGCTGGAGAGCGTTGCGGGCCTCCCGGCTCCACCCGGCCTCGGTGGTCGCCCAGTGCGGGTGGGAGTCCAGGCGGAGGCTGAGGCGGAGCAGCCCCATGCGCATGTCGTGACCGTCGGCTGGAGGGGGGCTGCTCGCCAACCGGTTGAAGATCCTCGTCCAGTGCTGCTGGAGGGCGACCAGGTCGTCCGGGAACCCGGCGGCCGGTGGCGGGCCGCCCGGTTCGGTGCTCACGCCGCCGTCGCCCACATACGGGTTCGGGCGCGGCGCCGGAGCTCGACGCGGGCGGCCGTGGAGCGGCCCGGAACGGTCCAGAAGGGGTGGGCGGCGATGGCGCAGGAGAGGGTGATGAGCCGGCGGCGGAGCGTGGTGGTGCCCGCGTGCGCGGGCCGGCGGGCCAGGTCGGCGTAGGTGCGCAGCCATGCGGCCTGGAGGTCGAGCAGGTCGTCGGGGAAGCGGATGGACGTCATCCACTTATTAGAGCATCTGTTCGAATATCTTGGCGAGCGGCAGCCTGTCCTCCGTCCGGGTGCACTGTTGCCCCGTCGCGTCGATTCCTGATGCCGTCTGTCAACCGGCCGAGTGCTTCGCGGGCGGTCAGGCGGGCGACGGAACGCAGGTCGTGAGACGGACCGCCTGCGAAGCCCTTCTGCCAGATGCGCCATTTCCACGAAGGTGCCGACCAGGCCCGGTCCGCTCAGCTCGGCGGCCGCCAGCCGGGCCTCGCCCAGTGACAGGTGACGCATCTCGCGAAGGGCGCGCAGCACGGGAACGAGATTGGTCTCGGCTGCCAGGCGAAGGCGAGCAAACCCGTGCCGGGCCGGCAGTGCCTGCTTGATCTCTTCGGGAGCTGGGCCGATGCCCCTCTCGCACCACCCGTCGGCGCAGGCTTGGCACCGTCCTTCGATGCCCCAGCGGAGCTGACCCTGGCGACTGGGTTGTCCAGGATCACAGATCGGCCGCACAGACCTCATGCCATGACTGGCTCCAGTGGCGCGCCCTCGCAGCACCACCCGTCACGCAGGAGAGCCCGTAGGGCGCTGACACGGCGACGTGCGAGGGCAAGGAAGGCTTGGGTGTGGCGCTTGCCCTCTGCACGTTTGCGGTCGTAGGACTGCGGGACTCTTCGGACCGTCGGATGCGGAACAGGGCGGAGGCGTAGAGCACGCGCTGGAGCCGGCGGTGGTATCGCCGCGGGCTTCACAGGTCGCCGCTGAGAGAACGTCCCTGACGTAACCAGGTACCGGGCGACCCCGCCGCAAGAGACCTCGGCAGTCCGTTCGTGTGGCATCGCCCGACCGCAGACGGTCTGCGCATGACCAGGACCGGCCGGACCGATACTCGCGGAACCGTCTTCGGAGACCCCGGTGCCCCCGCCTGCCGGGCGGCGAGGGTGCCGGGGCAGGTCATCAGGCTTCGGTCAGCCAGCCTTCTTCGAGACCGCCCAGAACGAACCCGTTCTCGAACCGCACCCTGTATTTGATCTGAGCGCCGACTCCGGTGTCGAGCCCTCCGTGCTGGATGATCCGTTGACGGAGGTTGTCGATCACGCCGGTCGTGAAGCCGTCGAACTGGGCGCCGCGTATTTGCCGTTCGAATTCCGCAAGCCCGGCCTGGGCAGCGCCGCCGGCTTCCGTTGCCGAGTCCGTGACGATACCCGCCAAGCCCTCCGCCAAGTACAGCGGACCGGCGAAGCCGATCCTGCCCGGTGTGTCGTTCGCGGTGACCTGCACATCCCTGGTCAGCTTCACCTTCGCGCCGGTCTCGTACGGCATGGGAGTCCCCCTCGTTCGATCTTGGCCATGACCATGGCAAGCGTAGTCGGGACACCATGCGCAAGGAGTTGGTGTCGGCAAGATCAGGAGCCCCACGGCTTGGCAGCGAGCACCGCGGCCGCGCTCGGTCACCGTCCCCTGAGATGGACCCTGCTGATTCCGCCTCCGACGTCCTGGAAGGTGATGCCGATGCTCCCCGTGCGGGCGTTCGGCACGGTGTCGGGACTGGGCAGGCCCAAGTGCGCGAACGGCACAGGGGACGGATGCCCCTTCGGGGCCAGTGGAGCGTAGGTCCTCGACGATCCGTCAGCTCGTCCTCCAGGCCCCGGCCCCTGTCATCGCGAAGGCACTCGGCTCCTGGTGATCACCCGTCTGCTTCCGTGTGTGCGGCCCTGCCGCACGGTCACCTGTCGTCGTAGTGCCGTAGCTGCTCCACGCTGAGCCGGCACAGGCGGGCGAGGTGTCCGATGGTGAGTGAGGCCGTTGAACGCCTCGGCCCCGTGGGCGCCGTCGGCGCCCTCGCCCCTGGCTGCGCGTCCGATGCAGGGGTCCCGTCGCGATGGTCCGGCGCCAGGGTGGGCGGCCGGGCTGCGTCGCTAGCGGTTGTCCTGCGGGTGCGGGCCCGTCGCGTACGGGTTCGGCTCATCGTCCGCGAGTACGCCCACGAAGGGTTCGCCCTCTCCCGCGAAGGTGTACGCGCCGCCTTCGATCCGCTCGATCAGACCGCGCGTCCATTCCGCGCCCGCATCGGCCGAGTGCACCCACAGGTTCATGATCTCGCCGATGTGCCCGAGCTGTTCGGGCCCCCCCTCCGGTGTGTAGTACCCGGTGACCGCGGACCGCCACTGTTCGAGCCCCGCGATTCGCTTCCTGAGCAGCGCGACGACCTCGTCCCGCGGCAGGTCGACGATGAAGCCGATGCCGGCGGAGAGCGCGTCGGTCTTCTGCTCGTGCGAACTCAGGGCCTCGCGGAGCAGCGTGAAGTACTCCTCTGTGCCCTTGTCGTTGATCTCGTACTCGACCCGGGGCGGGCCGCCGACGGTGCTCGGTGCGACCTCGTGGGCGACGAGGAGTCCCTGCTTCGCCATCTGCTTGAGCGCGTGGTAGATCGAGCCCGGCTTGGCGTTGGACCACTCGTGGGCCCCCCAGAACTCCAGGTCGTTGCGTACCTGGTAGCCGTGCGCCCGTCCGTGCTGGCGGACCGCTCCGAGGATCAGCAGCCGGATCGCTGACATGTGCGTCTCTCCTCGGGTCGTTCGGCCAGGGCCACTGTACAAGTTGGACCAACGGGGCGGGTCTGGGCGGCGTTCGCAGGTAATCAAGTTTGACTAGTCGGCTCGCGGTGCCGTACCTTCCCGTCCTAGTCAAGTTTGACTACTGCTTGCGGGAGGCTGTTTTGACTGACCACGATTCGGCGATCGTCGTCGAAGGCCTGCGGAAGAGGTACGGCGACAAGCAGGCCCTCGACGGCCTCGACCTCACGGTCCGAACCGGGACCGTCCAGGGGATCCTCGGCCCGAACGGCGCCGGCAAGACCACGGCCGTACGCATCATGTCCACGCTGCTGCGCCCCGACGAGGGACGGGTCGAGGTGGGGGGAGTCGACGTGAGGACCCGCGCTGACGAAGTGCGCTCGCTGATCGGCCTGCTCGGCCAGAACGCCGCCGTCGACGAGGAACTCGGCGGCCGCCAGAACCTGGAGATGTTCGGCCGCCTCCACCACCTCGGCGCACGCCGCGCCGGGGCGCGGGCCGACGAGCTCCTGGCCCGGTTTGGGCTCGTCGACACCGGCACCAAGGCCGTCAAGCAGTACAGCGGCGGCATGCGGCGGCGCCTCGACCTGGCGGCGTCCCTCATCTCCCGGCCGCAGGTGCTCTTCCTCGACGAGCCCACGACCGGGCTCGACCCCCGAGGCCGGACCGAGGTGTGGAACGCGGTGCGCTCACTGGTGGGCGGCGGCACGACCGTTCTGCTGACCACCCAGTACCTGGAGGAGGCCGACCAACTGGCCGACCGGATCGCGGTGGTCGACCACGGAAAGGTCATCGCGGAGGGTACGGCGGACGAGCTGAAGTCCAGGACGGGCGGTGACCGCATCGACGTGGTCCTGCGCGACACGGCCCAGTTGGCGCGCGCGGTCTCTCTCCTGCCCGGTGACGTGGTGGTGGACGAGGACCGGCGGATGGTCAGCACCCAGGTCGCCGACCGGATGGCCGCGCTGACCGGGACCGTACGGGCGCTGGAGGCAGCCGGCATCGAGGCGGAGGACATCGCGGTACGCAGGCCGACGCTCGACGAGGTCTTCATGCATCTGACGAAGGGGGACGCGGCGTGAGCGTGACGCAGGGTGTGAACACGGAGTACGGCGCGGACGCGGAAGCGGACGCGGGCATGGGCGCGGGTGCGGGCACGGGCTCGAAGCTGCGTTGGGCGGCCGCCGACTCCTGGACCATGACCAGGCGCGAGCTGGCCCACTGGGCGCGCCGGCCCGTGCAGGTGGTGGTCGGCCTGGTCTTCCCGGTGATGATGCTGCTGATGTTCAGCTACCTGATCGGCGGCGGACAGGGCGTCGACGGGGACTTCAAGGCCTACCTCGTGCCCGGCATGCTCACCATGACCATGGCCTTCGGCCTCGAGTCGACGATGCTCTCGGTCACCCAGGACCTCGGGAAGGGCGTCATCGACCGGTTCCGGTCGATGCCCATGACCTCGGGCGCGGTCCTGGTCGGACGGAGCGTCGCCGACATGATGCAGTCGGCGGTCGGCCTGGCCGTGATGATCGCGGTCGGGTACGCGGTCGGCTGGCGTTGGCACGGGGGATTGGCCTCTTTCCTGGGGGCGGCGGGACTGCTGTTGCTGCTGAGGTTCGCGATGCTGTGGATCGGCATCCACCTGGCGATGGTCGCCGGCAAGCCGGAACTGGTGCAGGCGGTGCAGATCCTGGTCTGGCCGGTCAGCTTCTTCTCCAACGCCATCGCCTCGCCCGCATCGATGCCGGCGTGGCTGGGCGCGATCGTGGAGTGGAACCCGATGTCGGCGACGGCCACCGCCGTACGCGGTCTGTTCGGCAACCCGGGTGCGGACGGCGACTCCTGGGCCGCGGTGCACGCGGAACTCCTCGCGGTGGCCTGGCCGGTGGCCCTGACCGCGGTGTTCTTCCCACTGGCGGTGAAGCGGTTCCGGGACCTGAGCCGCTGAGGGAACCCTGCCTCGGTCTCCGGCCCGGTCAGCCGGAGACCGAGGCAGGGCTGCCCTGGGGCCGGACCCGGCGGGCGGACCCGGCGGGCGGAGCCGGCCGCCACAGGGCGATCAGGTTTGCGGCGGGTTGCCCATCTGCGCCGCCTTGAGGTTGCCCTCCCCGTATCCGGTCTTTCCCGCGTTGATGAGCTGGAAGGCCATGTCCGATCTGCGATCGATGAGCTGTAGTGCGAGATAGCGGTCGACCGGCGCTTCCAGGCGCCTCTCACCGGCCAGATAGATGTCCTTGGAGTCCCGGCGGATCTGTTCCTCGATGCTCTCCTTCTTCTGCTCGAGACCCTGCTCGCCGTACTTCCCGAGGATGTCGTTGATGACCTGTTCCACGTAGCCCGCGCCGGTGTCCATGGCCACCGGCACGAGGACCGCCGCGGCGCCGACGCTCGCCGCCTTCGAAGGCAGCGCCGCGACGCCCGCTCCGACGACGGCACCGGTGCCGAGTTCGATCAGGGCTTTCACCTTCTCGTGCTCCTGCGCGTACGCCTCGTACGTCTTCACGCCCTCGGCCCTGATCTGCTCACCGCGTGCATGGTCGAGCAGCCCCTGCACCTCCGCACCCGTGTTGATCACCCACTTGGCCGGTCCCTGGTCGGGCAGCGGAGCGTCCCTGTCCGGACGGCGCGGCAGCGATTCCAGCGTGGTGGTCGTGGAGATCTGCTCCGCGACCGAGATCGTCTCGTAGGACTCGGGGTGCTGCCCCAGCGCGGTCAGGAAGTCTCTGGCCACGTCCCGGCTGACGCTCGTATGGGACTCGGGATCCGTCCGCGGGGTGAACACGCTCTGCTGGCCGCCTTCGACGTCGAGGGCCCAGTGGAGGTCGTCGAGGTATCCGGCGCCGATGCGTCCCATGCTCTCCACCAGCCCCTCCTGCTCCTTGAGCAGCTTCGCGTCGCTGTACGCCTCGATGACACCCTGGGTGATCTTCGCCGTGGTCTCGTCCTTGACGAGGACCGGCTGCGGATCGTCCCAGGCGTGCCCCAGCGTCGCCGACTCCAGGGCGTGGCCGAGCGCGGACGGCAGATACGCCTCCGTGCCGGCCATGTCCTTGGGATCGTTGCGGCCGACGTCCGCGAAGGACATCGCACCGCCCTCACGGGTGAAGTAGTCGAGATAGTTGCCGATCGGCCGGCCGTCCTGCTTCCCGAGGTCGGGCTGGGCGCCCACCTTGACCGTCCCGTCCGGGTTGTACGCGGTCGGTGGCTCCTCCGAGAAGAACTGCTTCGACGCCTCGGGGCTGTGGCCGAGGGCTTCGAGGACACCGACCAGCGGGTCGTAGCCCGCCCCGTTGACGCCGGACGGGTTGAAGATGTTCTGCTGCCAGGCGTCGCGCTTGTTGTCGGCGAACAGATGCGGGTTCTGCTCGTGCAGCTGGACCACGTGCCCGGCGATCGGGTTGAGGAAGCGGGGGTCGTAGTCGCCGTAGCGCAGGATCCCGGAGAGCGCCTGGTACCCGTACACGCCCATGGTGTCGCCGGGGAACAGGGGGAACTTCTGGGGGCCGAGCCTGCGGAACTCGGCCGACCAGTCGCCGAGCGGGTTGACGGGGACTCCGTTGCCGCCGGGTATCAGGATCCTGCTGTCGGGGTCGGTCGCCGTGGCGAGGGAGAAGCCCAGGTTCCGCTGGAGGTCCTGGACGTCCTTCAGCTGCTCCGCCTTGGGTCCGGCGGTGGTGTAGGTGTCCGTGGACATCTGTGCGAACAGGTCCAGGGTGCCCTTGGGGCCGAGCTTCTCGTAGAAGGAGGTGGTGAACTCGACGGACGACTGGTTCGCCGCCAGCAGCTCGTTCAACTGCTGGAGTTCGGCATGGGTGAGGCCCTCGCCCTTGGCTCCCTTGGCCGCCAGCTCGTAGGCGCGCTGGGCCTCCTCCGCGTCCAGGCTGCTGTACTTGGGGGCGCTGAAGTCGTGGGCGTCGCCGAAGTTCGCAGCCAGGGCCAGCCGGAGCGACTCGTCGTCGGCCGTGCAGCCGGCGACGATGGCGCGGATCCGCTCGGTCCACGCGTCCAGTGTGGCCCGCTCCTTGGCCCGTTCCTGATCCGCGTCCGGGTCGTGCCGGAGCGCGGTGTCGGCGGACACGGGGTACCGGGCCGTGACCAGGCCCTGGCTGTCCACGACGATGCCCGCCTCCACCGCGCCGTCGAGGATCGTCTGGAGGGCGTCTTGGGCCTTCTTGAACGCGGTGTACCCGTCGAGCAGGAGCAGGTGCATCCCCTTGGCCTCTTTGGCCGCGTCGTCGAACTCCTTCGCGACCTTGCGGATGAACGCCTGGCTGACCTCCGCGTTCACTCCCGCCCAGTTCGCCTTTTCGGCCTTGTTCTGCATCCCGTCGCGGGCGTCGGTGGCGAGCAGCGCGAGTTTGCCGGCCATGGCGGACCAGTCGTCGACAGCCGTCTTGAGCTTGTCGAGCGGCATGTGCAGCACGTCCCAGTACGTCAGCATGGTCGCCACCTACTTCAGCAGCTCGTTGATCTTGGACACGGTCATCAGATCGCCGCGGATCTCCGCGTCGTCCTTGGCGTGCGCCGCGATCGAGTAGTCCAGGTGGTTGGAGATCTGGGCGCAGGCGTCCCGCAGGGTCCCCACCTGCGTGTACCACCGCTCGTGCGCCTGCATCAGCTGGGCGCCGGAAGAGAACTGGTACGAGGTGAGCGTCTTGGCCGCCTCGTAGTTCGACACCCGTACGGTCTCGGTGTCCCGTTTCACCCCCTCGTACAGCACGTGCGCGTCCGCGCCGATCGCGCCCAGGTCGTCGCTCTTGACGGCCAGATCGGGCGTGGCGCCGCCGCCTCCGGTCTGGTTAAGCCGCATTGCGACGGCGCGCTGGTCGGCCGCGTCCGCGCGCGCCTGCCGCCACTCTTCCTCGAACGACATACGCCCCCCGCTTCGATGTGTGGTGCGGTGTAGTGCGCTGTAGTGCGTGCCGTGCCGTGCCGTGTCGTGTCCTCGGTACCAAGCGCTCACCGTACGGACGCCCGTCCCCCGGCACGAGAGTCGAGTGGGCCATACCAGGGCGGTAAGGATCCGGCCGGCCGCCACGGCGCCCGCACCGATACGCCCCCACCCCGCCGTCTTCGCGTGGGGCCGGCCGACGTCGGGAGGGGCGGCACGGCGGCGTCTTCCGGCGGTCTGCACCGCTGCAGCGGTCCCGGCTCGGCCGCGGACCACGGGGAACCTGCTGCTGTGCGGGCTTGAGGGGAGGGGAGGGACGGTCAGTGCCCGACGCCGACCAGGCCCGGCGCCGGCATGCCTACCCGGGTCATTTCCTCAGATCGTCCGTCACGGGCAAGCACTCGGCGAGCAGGTCGACGACGTCGCGCCAGGCTCGCTGCGCGTGCCGTGGGTGGTAGCCGACGCCGGGGACCGTGGGGTGGTCGACCGGCGGGTGGTGGAAGGCGTGCAAGGCGCCGCCGTAGACCGTGAGGCGCCAGTCGACGCCCGCGGCCTGCATCTCGGCGGTGAACGCGTTCCGTTGCGCGGGCGGCATGATCGGGTCTTCCGACCCGACCCCGGCCCACACCGGGCAGCGGATGCGCGCCGCCTCGCCCGGTCGGCCCGTGGTCAGTCCGTTGACCGTCCCGATCGCGCGCAGGCCGACGCCAGCACGTCCGAGTTCCAGCCCGATGGCGCCCCCGGTGCCGTAACCGATGGCGGCGATCCGGTCGGGGTCGGTCCGCGGTTCGGTGCGCAACACGTCCAGCGCCGCACGGCCGATGCCCCGCATTCGGTCGGGGTCGGCGAGCAGCGGCATGCAACGGGCCAGCATCTCCTCGGGGTCACCCAAATAGCGCCCGCCGTGAAGGTCGAAGGCCAGCGCCACGTATCCCAGCTCGGCGAGAGCATCGGCCCGGCGGCGCTCGACGTCGCTGAGCCCCATGCCCTCCGGTCCGAGCAGCACGGCGGGCCGGCGGTCGACACCGGCCGGGAGCGCGAGGTGCCCGATCATCGTCAAACCGTCGGCCGGGTACTCGACCGTACGCGTCGTGATCGTCGTCATGAGACGGGACGGTAGCGATCGTCGAGCCCGGTCCGGCCGCCGTTCTGCCGCCGGCAGAACAGTGAGGGTGTCCTTCCGAGATACGGCAAAGGCCACAAGAACGGTCAGGGGCCGGGCAGCCGGACCGCCCAGGCGATCGCGGCCCGCTGGGGGGTTCTGCAGCGTCGGCGGGTTCAGGCGGCCTTCCGAGAGGCCTACGGGATGACGTAGACGGAAGACCGCGCGCTTTCTCCGGCCGCTCGGGCGGCACGCACAGCACAGCGATCCGGCACACCACGCACACCCCTGCGCGCCGGGCGGGCAGAGGTTCGTTCCGCGAAGGCACGGGCACGATCGAACCGATCCAGGGGGCTACAACCCGGCCTGGTGCGTCGCCCACACCGACGGTGGCGGCCCGTCCGTATCGGCCGTGTCTTCGCCCTGCACAGCGGCGGCCTCCCGACCCCTTCGACCTTCGGGTGAGTCGGGTGAGTCGGGCTGCCCACTCTCGTTCAATCTGCGTTCCATTGAAAGGGAATCAAGTGCTCCGTCGCATGGCCATTGTCCTCGGTTCGTTGGGACTCATCGCAACCGCTGCCACCGGAACCGCATCGGCCGACAGCCCCGCACCGAAGGCGCAACCGACCGACAAGGCGCAGTCCAAGGTGGTCACGCCGGCCGAGGCCCAGAGCCTCGCGGCAGCCCAGGGCCTGTCGAGCGTCGTCCCGGGCGTCTACGAAAGGTTGGAGAACGTCAACAGCGGCAAGTGCCTCTTGATCCAGGGCTACGCCAACGGCAACAAGGCCGTTCAGTACGACTGCACCAACTTCGACGACGAGTACTGGATGCGGGAAGGCACGGCCAACCACTTCCGGTTGAGGAACCTCAACAGTCAGAAGTGCCTGGTGGTCCAGACCGACGAAAACAATCGCCAGGCGTTCCAGTACGACTGTGCCAACTACGAGGACCAGTACTGGTACCTGAAGGACTTCGGCAACGCGGGGTACGGGCTCCAGAACTGGAACAGCGCCAAGTGCCTGGTGGCGCAGGGCTACAGCAACTCCCCGGTGTTCCAGTACGACTGCGTCGGTCTCGCGGACCAGAGGTGGCGCGTGGGGTGACGACCTCACGGTAGAAAAAACCGGCTCGCGGGCACGACAGGTGTGCCTGGGGCATCGGGAGTCACCCGCAAAGGTGCCCTGCCCACAGCCGTGGGCAGGGCACCGTCGGTCAGTGGCCGCCGCGGACCCCGGACGCCTCCGGCCTACGGGCCGGCGACCAGGGCGATCGCTTCGAACGGGAAGCGGTCACCGAAGCCCCGTCCTCGGTGGCCTGTCCGCGTGGTCATTCGTCGAGGGGTTCGGGCCGCGCCGCGGGGAGCTTCGCCGAAGATCCGACCGGACCTCGGTCAGTCGATGCCCTCGACGATGCGGAAGTCGCGCTCGACGCCGTCGGAGAGGGCGGCCAGCGCCTCCTGGTAGGCCGCGCTCTCGCGCGCCGCGACGGCCTGCTCGAAGCTGTCGAACTCGACCAGGACGGTGCGCTCGGCGATTCCGTCGTCGTGCGCCACGACCCGACCGCCGCGGACGAGGGTCCGACCGCCTGCGGCCTTGACGGCCGGAGCGGCCAACTCGCTGTAGGCAGCCAGCTTCTCGGGGTCTGAAATGGTGCGGTAGACGCTGACCCAGTAGGCCTTGGGCATGGAACCTCCAGTGTGGGGATGAGTGCATCTGACTTACGGGTTGGTCTCGGACGGGCGTCGGCGGGCGAGTGCCACGCTCGTCAGCGTAGTGATCGCCATGGCGCCGATGCCGACCATCGCCGCGGTGGTGTAGGCGCTGTCGTCGGGGAAGAGGTGGCCGGGGCCGGTGCCCGCGGCGAGGATCAGGCCGCCGATGGCGCTGCCCAGGGAGTAGCCGACGCTGCGAACGACGTAGTTGAAGCTCATGGCGCTCGACGTCTCGCTCTTGGGGGTGACGGCCAGGATGACGCCGGGCATCGCGGCCGAGAAGCCGCCGACGCCGAAGCCGAGCACGCCCATCGCCGCGAACACGTCGACCAGGTCCGACCGGGCCGCCGCGAACAGGGCGAACCCGCCGCCGACCACGACGGCGCTGCCGGCCAGGAGCAGGGGATCGGCGATGCGCGTCCGGATGCGCGGCGTGAGCTTGCCGGCGACGAACCCCAGCACCGAGAACGGGACGAGGACCAGCCCGGCGACGAAGGTCGTCAGCCCGAAGCCGTAGCCGGCGCCGGGCGGCGTCTGCGCGTACCGGGTGACGAGCGTGAGCAGGAGGTACATGCCGATCCCGCCGACGAACATGGCGAGGTTCGCCCCGGCGACCGCCGGGTGCCGCACCGCCCGCACATCGACCAGGGGCATCGTGCTGCGCAGCTCGACGACGACCCAGGCGCAGAGCAGCACCCCCGCGACGACGACGAGGCCCGCCGCTACGGCGAGGTGCCGGCTCCACAGATCCCGTTCGCTCGCCAGGAACAGCACCAGGAGCAACGCGGCGGCCAGGACGACCGCGCCCGCCACGTCCACGTGGGCGGAACGGCCTTCGGGAGCTTCGGGCACGGAGCGCCACGCGGTCAGGAGGGCGGCGGCGGTGACGACCAGGCCGAGGCCGTAGGCGGCCCGTACCCCGCCGAGCTCGGCGAGCAGTGCGGCCAGCGGGTAGCCGACGCCGGCCCCGATGATCGAGACCACCGAGATTAGGGCGATCACGGCCGCGCCGCGCTCCTCGGGGAGGTGGTCCCGGGCCACGCCCATCATCAGCGCCGTCAGCCCGAGTCCGACACCCTGGGCCGCCCTGCCGACCAGCAGCCACGCGAACGACAGCGGCAGCACGGTGAGCGCGCTGCCGGCGACGACGACCGCCAGCGTGGCGAGGATCGTGGCCCGCCGGTGCGGGCCGGCTCCGAGCCGGCCCAGGACCGGCGTGGCGACGGCTCCGCTGAGCAGCGCGACGGTCAGCGTCCACTGCGCGCTGCCGAGCGAGACGTGGAAGGAGGTCGCCACGCTGGTGATGAGCGGCGCCCCGAGGCTGCCGACCACCGCCACGACCAGAGCGATGAACATCAGGGAAGGGACCAGCAGCCGCGCCTCGGAACGCGCCACCGGTACCGCCTTCACCGAGGCCCCGCCGACCGGCTGCCCGGTCGCGGCTCCGGCCCTTCGCGGTCCTGGCTTTCGAGCTCTGCCAGATGCCTCAGCGCAGGAAGGGCCGCCACCAGCGCCTCGACCTCGTCGCCGGTGAGCTCGCCGACCAACCGCTCGAACGCGTGGACGCCCGCCTGGCGCCGCGCCCGGACATACGAGGCGCCGGCCTCGGTCAGGCACACCAGTGTGACCCGCTTGTCGGACGCGTCGCCCCGCCGCTCGACCAGGCCGGACTCCTCCATCACCCGGACCAGAGTGGTCATGGCGGGCTGGGTGACGCCCTCGACCGCGGCCAGATCGGTGATGCGCCGCGGTCCGGTCCGATCCAGGGTGGCCAGGGTGGCGGCGGACGTCAGGCTCATGTCCCGGGGCAGGCGTCTCACGGCCCTGGTGGCCAGGCCGTAGAGGGCTGCCCCGATGGCGGCGGCCGCGCCGGGAGCGGTGTCTTGACGACTCATGCCCAAAGCATAGACCTTTTATATTCATGCTTTATGGAAACGGCTCGGCTGGTGACGCGGGCGGCGAGCTCCTTGTGCAGGCCGGCTCTCCGCCTCCGGTCCGGTACCGGGCCCGGAGGCCGGGGTCTTGAAGCTCCAGGCCGAGTGCGTACGTGAAGTCGATGCGGCAGCACACCGCCTCGGGGGCCTGCCGGTCCGACGGGTTCAGCGCGTACTGCACGGCACGCAGATGCTGACCGGCTGCGCGGGCAAGAGCCCGGCGCGGCCGTCGCGCAGGTGCCAGGCGATGAAGCCCTCGTCGCCGAACAGGCCCGCTGAGGCTCGGCTCCGGGACGGGGCTGGAGGGACATGGCAGGCTCCCGGGAGGGGGGAGAGGTCATGGGTGGCGACCAGGCTGCCTGAGTCGTGAGGGAACCAGTTGGTGACGCCCTCCACGGGAGCGCGCTGGTATGCCTCGGAATACCGCTGCGAGGGTCGGCCTCCGATGAAGGGAAAGGGCCCAGCTGAGTTGGGCCGTGGTTACGAAGCGTCGGCGTAGGCGAGGTGGGTGCCGCAGACGGTGCAGCGGAAGAGCATGGCGCTTGCCCCCTGCCCGAGGTGGGTGAGGAAGGTGTCGAGCTGGGACGGGTCGTGCCAGCCATCCATTCGGAGGTCGAGTCGAAGCCCGTCGAGGGCCTCGGGATGAGCTGCCAGTTCGTTGTATCCGACCTCGCCGATGAAGGCGGCCGCATCGTTGCAATGGACAAGCCAGTGCGGATCCTGCCAGGCGTGGAAGCCGGGGGTGCGGCGGGTGACCTGCACCAGGGTCTCCTCGCTGACGCCGTCGAGCCCGTATGCGTCGGTGAATTCACCTTCGAATCGTTCAGCGGCACTGCCGTCGGCGATGCACCAGGGGCAGAATCTCCCGCTGACATCCTGGGCCGTGAAGAATGTGGCGGTGTAGATCCACCCCGTCCTGCGGTTGCAGCAGGCGCAGGTCTCGGCGCTCTCGCGAATGGACTCGCTTGCGACGGGGTCGGGGTGGTAACGGAAGTGGGGCAGGTTGGTACTCACTGGTGAGCCCGCCGTTGCATGGAGAGGTCCGCTTCGACGACGGTGGTCTGTGTTTCGACGGGCAAGCCTGTGAACCCCATGGGTCGCAGTCTCTCTGCAAGCAGGCCCGTGATCAACTGGTGAGGTTGAAGTCCTGCTGGTCGAGTCGGGCGAGGTGGCTGGTGCGGGGTCGGTCGAGGGGACGGCCGTTCCACCAGGCGCCGAGACGGATGCGGTCGAGCGTGACCGAGGAGAACGAATGTTCCAGGGGAGTCTTCTGCAGGCCGCGGTAGCGGGCGCGTCTCGCATTCGACCTGAACATCGGCGCCCCGCGCTGGACGTATTCGGCTGCGAAACAGGTCTCTGCACGGTGGCAGCAGCCAGCTGCGTGGTCTCCCCGGGTGGTTTCGAGAGAGACCTCGACGAGGGCGAGCTGTACGCGATCAACACCGCGACCGGCGCATCCGTCTGGGCGTACCGCACGTGCCGAGCCGTGTGCCATCGCCCCGACAACCGGAGAGGCACTGCCCGATTGCACTAGGCACTGTCTGATAATTGATCTTGTGGTGGGTCGTGGTGAGCTGACGGATGTGGCGTGGGAGCGGATAGCACCCCTGCTGCCTGGTGTTGAT